>JAUWHW010000062.1 GCA_030605665.1 Dehalococcoidia bacterium
CAGGCTCCGCGAAGAATCTCATACCGCTCAGGACAGGCTCCGCGAAGAATCTCATACCGCTCAGGACAGGCTCCGCGAAGAATCTCATACCGCTCAGGACAGGCTCCGCGAAGAATCTCCTTTTTGCTCTTACTGTAGAGATTCTTCGGTCGCTTTGCTCCCTCAGAATGACATTTAGTTTATATCCCTAAAACCCCCCTTCGCTCAAATCCGCCCATTTTGGATTCATCGCTTCAATTAAAGCAATTTTCTTCCTTCGCAGCCATCCCTTAATTTGCTTTTCCCTCTCGATTGCGCTCAGCACATCATTCGTCATCTCGTAATAGACAAGTTTGGTAATATTGTATTTCTTGGTAAACCCTTCAATTAGCTTGTTCTTGTGTTCATAAACACGCCGCTCCAGATTGTCAGTCACACCGATGTATAAGGTTTTTGATTTGTTAGTCATTATGTAAATATAATACTGTTTCATGTTCAGATATGAAAAAGAGAGCATCTGTTTCCATTTTGTCATTCTGAGCCCTCCACTCCCTGTCATTCTGAGCGTAGCGAAGAATCCCTTGCGTTGCTCGGGACGGCGTCTAAGAGATTCTTCATTCCGCTCCGCTCCATTCAAAATGACAAGAGGAAAAAGCATGTCCTTTGCTATGCTCAGGTGACAAAATAAACAACTCCGGTCATGAGCATTTCACTATAATATGCTACAGTTTAGCAGAGCTTATTCTATGTCCACAAATAGAGAGGTCTTCAACCAGATAGCTGAAAGCTGGTACCGAGTAAGGCATTGGCCTTTACTAAGACAAGAGTTGGAGGAGCTGGCTCAAAGGTGGCAGGGTGGAAGATTGCTTAACGTTGGCTGTGGTCATGGTCCTGACTTTTTGCCTTTCACACAAGGATTTGAACTCTGGGGGATAGATTTCTCCTCACAGATGCTCGAGCAAGCACGGAGATATTCCGCCAAATTCAATTTTTATATCAACCTGGTAGCTGCTGACATGCTCTCGCTACCCTTCTCTAACCATACCTTTGACTGGGCAATTGCAGTGGCCGCTTATCACCATATCAAGGGCCAAAACGAGAGGGGAGGGGCATTTTGTGAATTAAAACGGGTGCTAAAGCCAGGAGGCGAGGCTTTTTTAACCGTATGGAACCGAGGACAACCAAGGTTTCGGGTAAAGTCCCCGGAGCAAGAAATCCCCTGGAGGCTGAGAGGTAAAACAGTTTATCGTTATTATCACCTCTATTCCTATAGCGAGCTTAAAAGACTACTCACCAAAGTTGGCTTTGAAATCCTTAGTATGACACCGGAGAAATCCTACCACTTCCCCATAAAGAACTTCTCTCGTAATATATGTGCTCTAGTAAAGAAATCCTAAGCACTAAATCCTAAACAGTATCAATAAATATCAAAAATCAAAGATAAAAAATCAAGGTGACAAATTAAAATGCAAAGATGTTTCATTTTCTTCCTTTCAGAGTTAGTATGCTGGTGGCGAGTATATTAGCAATTTCTGTGGTTTCTTTTAGAAGTTTATTAACGGTGTCTTTGTCACCTCTGCCGGAATCTCTGAGCAGCCCTAACCAAAACTTGCATTCATTTGCCGACTTCAGCGCATAAGTGAAGAAATTGGTATAATCTTTCCTTGAAGAGGCTGCCTGAGCCTCAATCACATTAGCGCCAATACTAGTAGTGCTTCGTAAAAGCTGGTCATTAATGATCCTCGAGGTTTGCTCCACTGACAGCTTATCCACAAATCCGATTACATCCAGTGCAAATTTATAGACACGCCCCTTGAATTCATTCTTAAATTTTGCTTTGTCATTTTGCATTTTTACTTTTACATTTTTATTTCATTTTGGTCATTTGATATTTAGGATTTCTAACTGAGTTACAAATTTGGTTGCTTATTGGGTGGGTCTTGTTCCACCTTCACTTTCCCAGGAAGGCCGGCCTCGACAATACCAATGAAAACCTCCGCCAACTCGGGGTCAAACTGCTTACCAGCGCCTTGTCTAAGCCGTTTCACTATCTTATCATTGCTGAAGGCATCACGATAAGGGCGAGCAGAAGTCATAGCAGCATAGGCATCAGCTATAGCCAGAATGCGAGCATCCAGGGGGATATTATCGCCTTTCAGTCTCTCAGGATAGCCAGTGCCATCCCACCGCTCATGATGATATAAGACGCCATTTACACAGGGAATTAAACCAGGCACATTCCTGACAATATTCGCTCCCAATCTAGGATGGGACTTGACTGCTTTCCATTCCTCCTCATTAAGCTTCTCTTCTTTGCTAAGTATCTTATCAGAAATACCAATCTTACCAATATCATGGAGTAAAGCAGCAGTGCTTATCCTAGACACCTCTTCAGGTAATAGGCCAATGGCCTCGGCCAGAGCCACAGCATAGGTGTTAACTTTCCTGGAATGGCCATAGGTATAGTGGTCTTTAGCATCCACTGCCGCGACTAAGGCGTAAACAGTGCTTAAGCTGCCTCCTCTGGCGTTAGTCCCTGTCTCCGTTGCTGGCTCAGACAAGATTTTAGAGGAAAGATAAATTCGATTACCCCCGGTGCGCTTAGCATAATAAAGAGCAGTATCAGCCATGGTAATAAGCTCACCGGGTATTGTTCCGTCGGAAGGATAGCTAACTAAACCTCCACTACAGGTCACTGCAATTTCCTTGGCTTCCATTTCAGCAGCAATATCCCCCCGAACTCGTTCAGCTACCACATAAGCATCATCTACGATTGTCTGGGGCAAAATGACAACGAATTCATCACCGCCATACCTGAAAGCCTGGTCAGCGCTCCTGATAGAGCGATTGACGATTCTACCTATTTGGTTTAGAAGCCGGTCGCCAGAGGGATGTCCAAACATATCGTTGTATGTCTTAAAAGAGTCAAGGTCAAGCATGAGCAGGGAGAATACATCCTCATAACGAGAATGTCGCGCAATTTCCTCTTTAAGCCGCTCCTCAAAATGGCGACGGTTAAATAGGCCGGTGAGTTCGTCAATGCGAGCTCTTTGCTCAGCCCTAGCATAAAGCTGCGAGTTTTCAATAGGCATGGCAATTTGTAAAGCCAAATGCTCCAGAGTTCGTATTTGCCTGGAACTATAGGCATGGGGACGGCAGCTAGCTACAATCAAATTGCCAATAACCTCATCCCTCGCAACTAATGGCAGATGAACTATAGAGCGAATTCCTTCCTTAACATAATGCTCGGCAGTCCAAAATCTCCTATGCTGTTCCAGATTAGCTTGATACAAGTTTTTCTTGTGCTCAGCTACCCATTGAGTAGCTGTCCCTTTAAGCGGTATCCTTTCTCCCACCTTACGCACTGACCTCACCTGGCTAGATAGAGCCAAAATGTGAATCTGCTCTGCTTCAATTAAAGCAATCGTGGCATAGTCAGCATCAACTACCTTCTTTAACTCCTGGGTAAAACTTTCAAATATCGCATCAATATTCACACTGGAGGTTACGATTGCACTTAAACGGTTGATAAGGGCTAATTCTTTGCCCTGCTCCTCCAATTGCTCGTGGAGATATTCCTTTTCCATACTCATTGCCACATGGTTGGCAACAGATTCCATTAAATCAATATCCTCAACGGTGTAAAGCTTGCTATCCCGCCTATTATTCACCGCCAAAATAGCAATAAGCCTATCACTGTGCATTAAAGGAAGGAGCATTTCTACTTTTGCCGATTGGAGGTCTTCTTTTTCCTCCTGCCATAAACCTTGAAATTCAGGAAGGACCTCGAGTTCGTTCCTGGATAGCCTCCGAGACTCCCGCTCCAGCCAAGTCACGATGGGACTATCGTGTCTCAATCTCATCTCTGACATAGGATTATCTCCCACAGGTGGATAATTAAATCTGGCAGAAAAATCTCCGCTTTCAACCCGGGGTAAAAGCAAACAGGCTCTGCAACAATCAATAGATTGTGAAAGCAAGGACACAAGTTGATTGCCAAACTGCTCCAGGGTAGGGGCATCGTATACTTTGTTGGTAAAGTCAGATAACTTGCGCCGGGGCCAAATCCTTTCGCCATAAAAGACTTGCTCCACTCTTTCAACAATTATGCTACGCGCTTGAACTCCAAAAACGACAAATATAGCCAGTGTAGCTAATAAGGCTGTAAGGACAGGAGTAAAGCTTGATTCGAAATAGAATACCTTTTGGAACAGAAACCACCACGACAAACAAATAGATATGAAGAGAATGCCATATATAGTGGAAATCAACCCACGACGGAAAAGCACCCTGAAATCCAGCAAGCGATGTGCCGCAACAGCATAGGTTAAGATACAGGCGTTGACTAAATTGCCAACATGGCCAAAGGGAAATCCCCCTCCGAAAGGAGCAAACGCGATGACGATACTGACAATCATTACACCGATACCTATTAATATATAGATTACCTGGTTACGTAGTATGGGGTCAGCTAAAATCCTGCGCTTACGCACCAAGTAATATACGTCTCTGCAAATCAGAGTGATGAGAAGGAAACCTATAACAGTAAGCCAAATACCATAGTGGACGTAGATGCCGCTGGCAGTAATATCAATACCCCTTGGAATATAGCCCAGCACTGCTAATACAATGGTGCTTGCTGGCAAGGCATAAGCGAATGGTATCTTAAATCCTTGAGGCCTATAAAAGAGGTGCAAAAAATAGTGAAATTGAACTCCTGACCATATACCAATGCAGTTAACAACCTTAACTAGAAGGAGCTTATCCTGCATGAAGAAATCGCCGCGGAAGAAAATGTCACTTAAACTATAGAGGGCTGCAGAAATCAGGTATAGGAGGAAAAACTTTTGCTTTCTGTCCCAGGGTCGGTTAGCCAGCAAAATGACAAATAACGGGATAAAAGCGATGGTATTAATTAAAGGGATCCAAGCATGAGTATTCATAATGTAAGGCAATTATTGACGTAAATGCGAAAACTGTCAAGAAGGACTAAGGTAAGCCCAGAAAAGTGGGAGGGCGGGCAAAATAACTGCCAACCCTTAGTATGAAGATAACCTGCTTTGGTTACATTTTCTTGTCACTGCGACATTTCTATGTTATTGCTACACTTCCATGTCATTGCGAGCGAAGCGTGGCAATCCCCTGAGATTGCTTCGTTGCTAACGCTCCTCGCAATGACAAAAAGGGGCGAGGCTAAAGCCTGGCCCTACGATTGTTTTATTGCTATGCCTAAACTGACCGAGCTGCCGCTCGCTCAGCTTCAGTTACCGGCACAGCCTCCACCTCAACCCTGGGAGCTCCAAGCAAGGAAAGCACCTTGTTTGAAGGATTCATATGTGGTGGCTTCAAATGACCTAAATCAGCGCCTTCGGCCTGCCGCTGAGCCATATAACTGGAAAAGGCGCCCTGGGGCAATAAAGTAACCTGCACGGGTTTTAAGCCAAGTACACTTTCCGGGTCACCATAAGCACTATAAATATTGTAGTGATATACGCTGTCTAATTTTATAAGCTCGTCATATACTACTGCTGCTATACCTTGCTCGCTGGCGATATAGTTTTGCTTAAGCTCCAAATAGAGATGCAATATTGGTTTATCCTCCACCATCTCTTTGCGAGCTGTCCAATCGACATAGGGAATGCTGGTATTTTCAATTGCCTGCCAGATTAGCTTCTCCGTCAGGTGGCCAAAACCAGTAATATCAATAAGTTCATCGGCTCGCCTCTCAAATACCATTTGGGGAATACCAATATTCAGCTTTTCATTTCGCAGTGAAGTTATCCTTACCATATCGCCAACTCTATATCTAACCAAGGCACCACCGTGAAGATTGGTGAAGACTATCTCATAATTCTCACCCGCTTTTACTTCGTCCAGCAAAAGGGTTTTTGGCTGATATGAGTGGTCTAATTGCCATTTGAACCACTCCCTCTCAGGAATAAACTCAAAGAAGTCTAGATTGGGCACAAAGGTCATACCCTCGTAATCCCAGGTCTGGGTGGCATAAATGCCACCTTCTGTGCCACTATAAAGTTCCAGAGGATATCTCCCCCACAGTTCCTTCACTCTTTTCTTAAAAATGGTGCTGTCTGTGCCACCACCCCCAATCCCTTTAATTGACCACAGGTCTTTAGGCAACATAGGACGACGAGCTAATTTGCTTTTGACCAGTCCCTTGGTTACGCGGAACAGTGCCGAAGGATGAGATAGCAGAGGGCGAATGTTTGGCTTTCCCGACTGTCGTTTGAACTGCTCTCCTACAGCCACCAGGACAGAGGGCAAACCACCAAAGGCATCGAGCCCTTGATATAAAGCTTCCTCAAAGCCAGCCTTTATTTTCTCTTGAAAAGACATTCCCTCGACGTTAGAGGGCAACATATCATAGCCAAGCGCCCGCTGTATTAAGCCACAGAGAAGCCCTGAGCCATACTCTGCAGGCCCTATTGTATATATCGTCTTTTGATGTTCCTTAACCTGAGAAACATCACCTCGACCACTGCACGCGGTAAAAATGGCTATGCCACCAGCCACCTTCTCATATTCTGAAAGAAAATCCTCCGACATAGGCACCCACTTAACATCATACTCACCAGTCTTGCCCGAAGTCCTCACCCACCTGGCAACCCTGGCTGGCAAGACATCCTCCCTTTTCTGCGCAAGGTCAAGGAGATAATCACCGTAGGTAGTTAGTGGCACCTGCTCCCGGAATTCCTCCACTGTGGTGGGCATTGCACCACGCATCACTTTCCTGCCCAGTTCGCAATTCTTCAATAGCTCAATTTGCTCCAGCAGCAACCGTTTCTGGATAGCCATAAACTGCTCCAAACTGAGGTCAATAAAGCCACAGCACATCTGCCATAGCTCTTCTTTCCTGCTCTGCCGCAATAAATCAATTGGCCTTGCCATAGCTACACCTCTAACTAAATTTGAGGCTATTCATTTCATTCCTCTAGGATGCATCTATTTTACTAATGTAGTGCGACCCTTTAGGGTCGTGCATCACCACCGGGCACGAGGCTAAAGCCTCGCACTACGTTTTTGAACAGCCTCAATTACTAGCCAGAAGAAACTATGACAGGGCTAGGGTGAGTTGGGAAGTGATTATGTTCTAGAAGATAGTTCTATTTGAATCTGTGAAAAATATGCCTGAGGAGAAAATGTGAGGAAGTTACAATGGTTTTAACCGCTCTTGGCTCCTCCTGAGCTGCCTAGAGCCTGCAACTTTTGACTTAATTGCTCGAACTCTTTATCTCTAGGCTGCTTGCCCAGCTCAAGTCCATAGCTGATAAAGAACTCCAGGAAATTGCGCAACAGTTCTTTCGCCCCTTCTTGAAACTGGTGAAACTCCTCCCTGCTAACCCCGTCATGTTTTTTGCTTTCTCCCTTCAACTGGCTATCAATAAGAAAGTCTATCAATTCGGAACGACTCATATCACCGCGGTTGTCATCTATCTTTTTCACCAATTCAGCATTCACTATCAGCATTCTTTTTTCAGACATGTAATGCTCCTCCTTGTCATTCCAATTCCTTCGCCCCCTGTCATTCTGAGCCCTTTACTTCCTGCCATTCTGAGTGTAACGAAGAATCTCACGTCGCTCAGGACAAGCTCCGCAAAGAATCTAGAGACCCTTCACTTCGTTCAGGGTGACAACGAGGGTCGTCATTCTGAGTGTAACGAAGAATCTCACGTCGCTCAGGACAAGCTCCGCAAAGAATCTAGAGACCCTTCACTTCGTTCAGGGTGACAGCGCGGGTCGTCATTCTGAGCGTAGCGAAGAATCCTGCACTATCCCACGAGGGCATTTTGAGATTCTTCATTCCGCTTCACTCCATTCAGAATGACAAAAGAATTATTAAACAACATCGATTATAGATATTACACTCTTATATGCCAAAGTTTAGGAAGATTATTCTATAGGGGCGAGGCTAAAGCCCCACCCCTATAGTTTGTTTAACTGTTATGCTCGGTTCACCGAGCTGCTGCTCGCTCAGCTTCTGTTACGGGCACAGCTTCCACCACAACCCTGGGAGCTCCCAGCAGGGAAAGCACTCTATCAGATGGGTTAATATGAGGTGGCTTCAAATGACCCAAGTCAGCTCCCTCGGCTTGCCGCTGAGCCATATAACTGGAAAAAGCACCCTGGGGCAACAAAGTGACCTGTACGGGTTTTAAGCCAAGTACACTTTCCGGATCACCATAAGCGATGTAAATATTGTAGTGATATACGCGGTCTAATTTTATAAACTCGTCATACACTGCCGATGCTATGGTTTTCTCGCTGGCAATATAGTTATCCTTAAGCTCAACGTAAAGATGCAACATTGGTTTATCCTCCACCATCTCTTTGCGTGCCGTCCAATTCACATAGGGGATGCCACTATTCTCAATTGCCTCCCAGATTAATTTTTCCGTCAGGTGACCAAAACCGGTAATATCAATAAGCTCATCGGCTCGCCTCTCAAACAGCATCTGTGGGATATCAATATTCAGCTTCTCATTTCGCAGGGAAGTTATCCGGATCACATCGCCAATTCTATATCTTGTCATTATACCGCCGTGAAGATTAGTGATGACTATCTCGTAATTCTCACCTGCTTTTACTTCGTCCAGTAGGATAGTCTTAGGCTGGTAGGAATGGTCTAATTGCCATTTGAACCATTCCCTTTCGGGAATGAACTCGAAGAAATTGAGGTAGGGCACGAAGGTCATACCCTCATAATCCCAGGTCTGGATGGCATAATAGCCACCTTCGGTACCAGCATACATCTCAAGTAAAGGTCTCCCCCATAGTTCCTCCACCTTTTTCCTGAAAACGCCGCTATCTGCACCACTGCCTGCAATTCCTTTGAGCGTCCACAGGTCTTTAGGTAACATAGGGCGATGAGCCAGTTTGCTCTTGGTTAATGCTTTAATTACGCGGAAAAGCGCCTTGGGATGAGATAGCAAAGGGCGGATATTTCTTTTTCTCGACCTTTGTTTGAACTGCTCCCCTACAGCGACCAGGACAGACGGAAGGCTACCAACCATATCGAGCCCACGATACAAAGCCTCCTCGAACCCGGCTTTCATTCTCTCCTGAAACGGCATTCCCTCTCCATGGGAAGGCAAAAGATCACAGTTGATTGCTTGTTGTGTCAAGTGCACGAGAGCGCCCGACACGTACTCTGGGGGGCCCATACTCAATAGCAATTTGAAGTGCTTTTTAACTTTAGAAGTATCACCTCGGTTATCACAAGTAGAAAGGAAAACGATAGCCCCCCCAAACCTTTCAGATTCCCGGGCGAAATCCTCCGACATAGGCACCCACTTAACCTCATACTCGCCAGTCTTGCCTGAAGTACGCACCCATCTGGCAACCCTGGCTGGCAAGACATCCTCTCTTTTCTGCGCTAGCTCAGGTAGGTAATCGCCGTAGGTAGTTAGCGGCACCCGCTCCCGGAATTCCTCCACAGTGGTGGGCGTGGCCCCGCGCATCACTCTCCTGCCCAGCTCACAATTCTTTAATAGCTCAATTTGCTCCAGCAGCAATCGTTTCTGGATAGCCATAAACTGCTCCAAACTTAAGTCAATAAAGCCACAGCACATCTGCCACAGTTCTTCTCTCCTACCCTGCCGCAATAAATCAATTGGCCTTGTCATAGCTACACCTCCTACTTTTTTCTGTTATTCTGCTCTTTCCTTCTCATTCTGAGCCGCAGGCGAAGAATCCCCGAGATTCTTCGGTCGCTTTGCTCCCTTAGAATGACAAAGGGGGAAACTATTAACTAGAAGAAACTATGACAGGCCTTAGTTAGGTTGGGAAGTGATTATGTTCTAGAAGATAGTTCTATTTGAAGCTGTGAAAAAATATGACTGAGGAGAAAAAGTGAGGAAATTACAATGTTTTTAGCCGCTCCTGGCTTTTCCTGAGCTACCTAGAGCTTGCAACCTCTCGCTTAACCGCTCAAATTCTTTATCATTGGGCTGCTTGCCCAATTCCAGTCCATAGCTGATAAAGAACTCCAGGAAATTACGCAACAGTTCTCGCATTCCTTCCTGAAACTGATGAAACTCTTCCCTGGTTACCCCATTATGCCTTTTACTTTCTTCCTTCAACTGACTATCAATAAGAAAGTCTATAAACTCAGAACGGCCCATGTCACCACGGTTGTCATCTATCTTTTTCACCAGTTCAGCAGCCATTATCAGCATTCTTTTTTCAGACATGTAACGCTCCTCCGTGCCATTCTGAGCCCTTCACTTCCTGTCATTCTGAGTGTAACGAAGAATCTCACGTCGCTCAGGACAAGCTCCGCAAAGAATCCTTCCCCCTGCTCAGGACAATGCCTAGAGATTCTTCCCAGCATTCAGGGTGACAGTTTTACATTTTATTAAAATGGGGGTAGCCTCTACAACTGTTTTTTAGCCACCCCCAATAGAAACCCCTCATACTTGCTCAGTTCTAGGCTCCATTGCCATCTTGGAACCCAAGCACTTCCATTATACTATCTATGTTCCTGAGCAGTCCCAGCCCCTTCTCTGTTACATGATAGGTAACTACAGGGTTGCCTACCTCTACTTTATTAATAAACCCGTGGCTTAACAGGAAACCGAGATACTTCTGTATCTGGGTGTAGCTCATGTTGGCACTGTACATAATCTCTGTCTTGCCAGCGCCATTTTCGCCCACCCTGAGCATGTCAGCCATTATCTCAACATTAGACCGCCGACGATTCATTGTCATCACTCCACTCCCTATTACTATCGTCCCATTACCATTTTACCACAAGGAGAGAATGCTCTGTCAATAGAACAATGTTCTATTGGCAAAGTTAAGACTGTGTACTCGTTCACATGATTAGTAACACATTACCTCCTTGCCTTGTCATCACAAGGATAATCCGAACAAACTTGGAACAGGCTCCGTAATCCCTGAGTCGCCACACCACCACACCTTGGTCGGGGACAAGCCCCGACCCTACGAGATGTAACCGTAGTGGCGGGGTTCATCCCCGCCTTATTCTCGCAATGGCATAAAAGGCTGTCTAAAGTGTCCACTATCTATCTGAACTAGATTACAAGGAAAGCGACCGTTTATTTTGGTGTCTTTCTTGCTCTACCTCCTGACGAGGCAAAACACAATGATGACAATGTCTAATAATGTCAGTATGCCAATGGTAAGCCATATCCAGAATGGTGTTGGGGGGATTAGTGGCGTGACTGGCGTGACTGGCTGTGGCTCTGGCATCACGGTAAAAGCACTTATGACACTGGGCTCACTAGGAACAGGCTCAATAGCTTTCACCCGCCAGAAATAGGTTGTATCCCAGTCAAGCTTACCACTATATATATAAGCTGAGATAGGCACTTCCTCTTTGATTACCACCTGGGTCAAATCAGCATCCTGGGCCAATATAAATTCATATTTTGTAGTATGGGAAAAACCTAGCCAGGAAAAGCAGGGCGACCTGGATACACCCCTGCTGCCGCTTGGTGGAACTTTTAGGATAGGTGCAATATGCATCCCCTCTATTGAGGAGCAGGTTTTCACAGTAAAATGCATTGGTGGCGACCAACGACTATGGATGCTTTCACCCTCGGTAGTGGCGCAGCCTCTCACCTTCCAGTAGTAAGTCTTGCCGCAAACAAAGCGGAATGAGCTTGCGGGTGAACACCAGGCAGGGCTGCTAGGGTTAGCAGGAGTTATATTCTCCGCTTTGGCTACCACATAGTTAAACTCTTCGTCCAGAGCTATCCATAGCTCGTATTCTTTGGTCAAAGGCAGCTCTCGCCAGCGAAAGCAAAATATTCTAGCCTGGCAATAACAGGGGTCACAGGATATCAATTCCCCTATGGCGGGGGAAGTCGGCCAGGGTGCTCGTAGAACGAAGGTATCGGAATAAACCCACAGGCATCCCTCATTATTAGGAAAATCATAACCTCGGGCATCGATGGCCCATAAATCTATAGCTTCATTGCTCACTGCCCTTAGCGAGCTTCTTGGCTTGAAGGTGAGGCCGCTGGCTAATCCAACAGTAAGGCTATCCCAGTCGCTCTCCGCGACGGTTTCTAGATGAGGGATCAGGGTACGAACAACACCTGAACCATAAGCTCCGTAAAGCGCGCCGCCTTTTTCAGCCAGACCATAAAATCCTGTCTCTCGTGGGTTTAACTCTCTCCACGATGTGCTGCCTTCGATAACCCAGCGGTAAATTCCGCTCGCACTGTCATCGCTGGCGGCATAGATAAATCGGTTGCTGTCAAATTCCTCATCCGGAATCACCCACATATTCCCTGGCTCGGGTACTGCCTCGGTAAGCTCAAAGGTGACTCCACCATCGGTGGAATAGGCAACCTTTCCTTCGCCAGTTTCATCTTCACCAATGAAAACAAAATCCTCACCACTTGTAGTTATGGTATAACCGGAGACAAGCCCAGTATCTATATCTCTGTCCCATTCCCAGATGCCCCGCTCCTCATTCCAGGTGCCTTTGTTGACCAAGTTGTCATCCAGAACATAAACCAGTTCATCGTTCACCACAGCCAAGTCGGTAACATCGGGGCAGGGCCTCCAGAACCACTTCCATGTTTGCCCCTCATCCAGTGAATAGCGGGCATCATTGCTGTCCAGGACAGCGAAGAAAATAGCCTCTTCTGAGCTATCCTCAGGGGTGGGCCTTAAAATTATGTCATCGGTTTTACTATCAAAGCATAATACTCTTTGCCAGATTTCCCCTAACGTTTCACTCTCGCTTCGCCATATGCTATCAAATTCACTGCCCACTGAGGCTAGATAAAGGGTTTCGTAATCGGCGGATAGTCCATAATCACAAAGCTTGCCCATCTCAGTATCTATGAGGCTGAGCTGATTCCAGATATCACCACCATACTCACTCTTAGAAAAAGCACTTTCATCATATAATTGACCATCCCATTTAGCAGGTTCTTTCCACTCAGCAGCGCTGGTTACATTGTTGCTGCTGGTCCCGCAATAAGCTACCCTGCCATCACTGCTCCAGACCACTTGGGCATTGGCGTTGCCAGAAACAGCTCCGCCAGTGGGCGGCTTTGCAGGCTCTTCCCAATCGGGAAAGATTTCTTCAGGATTGAAACAGAGGTGAATTAAGGCACTAGCTGAGTCTGCCTCAGCCAGCACCTCCCCAACCAGGAGCTTTCCGCGGCTACAAGTACCATAATAGGCAATGGAGGCTACAGAAACTCCATCGCCGTGGTTGACATCCAGCCTGAAAACATCAGTGTCTTCTATGCGATAAACATCGTCGGCCGTTGTGTTTGAGCTATAAGCAGCATAAACAACGCGGCTCTCAGGCTCATCTCCTGAGTAATCCGAAGGCAAGGCTAAATCTGAGAAGATGATTTCGCTTTCCCTTGGCGAATCACCACTGGATTCGCTTATCTCCACTTTAAGGGGGTCAGTCACTTCCCAATCTGTGCTATTTTCATCAGTATCCCTAATACCGGTGCAGAGATAGGTTTTTTCAATATCGCTGGCGATAACCAGTATCGTTTTATCACTGTCATAATCAGGCGAGAAACAAACTGCGGTCACATCCATATCCAACCCCTGAGCTTTCCAACTGACGAAAAGCTCCGACTTTATCACCCAGACATCGCCATTGCTGCTGCCATCAGGACTCCTTGTGCTTATAGCAATGTCTCTGTCGTCACCATATTCTGGAGAAATAGCGATATCAGAAATAAGCAGACTTGCATTCCAGCTTGTGGCGGCCGAAATACGAGTGTTCGTCCAGCTATCCCCACCATCCTCGGAGACATAAACTGCTGTTCTATTGTTAGTAACCACAGCTACTAATTTTGGGTCCTCTGGTGCCACAGCTATATCCCAGGCGGGCAAAGTAGCACCTTCATCTTCAAGTGCTTGGGTTAAATCATCCTCCCAGGTAACCCCACCATCAATTGATTTATAAATAATTCCACTGGGGATATTCACTGCATAGAAAGTTTCCTCACCAGAGCCAACGACAAAGGCATTTATTTCGCTGGGACTGACTACAACGTTGCCCTCTTTGCTGGGGCTATCTACAATAGACCACTTTAGTTCATCAGGACTGGCCAAAACCAACTCAGGCCCGACAAAGGAGAGCAAAGCAGAAAATGACAACAGGACAACCAAGCCTAGACATACTGGTAGAGTTTTTTTTCTAGCCATTGAGACTATTGTTAGCTATTGCCCAGTGCCCTGTCAATAATAGGACTAAAGTATAATTGACAATATAGCTGATTATGTTAACATGGATGTTAGTTATATAAGGTAGTGGAATTACAATGCAACACTTAGCACAAAGAGAAGTTGAGCAGCTCAAAAACCAGTTTATCCAGCGGCTTGAAAGCCAGGGCTATGAGGCGGAGCAAAATGCTCCTCTCAGAGGCAAATCTGGTGTTCAGCATACCTTCAACGTTCTAGCTCGTAAAAACGATGGCTTTGTCGCTTATACCATTGCTGTAGGTATTGCTCTGGGTGAAGATGGGCAGGAAATAGGCTTGAACAAAGTCTTCACTTTTGATGACAAATGTTACGACTGTGGCCTCCTGGATAAAATCCTCATCGCCCTTCCTAGACTTGACTCCGTGGCCAGCCGCTTTGTCCAAAATCAGCGAATAAAAGTCTTCGGAGAGGAAAACCTGAAGGCATTCCTAGCTAAACCTCTCCCAGCCAGGAAGAATAAGAAAAATATTTCTTTCAGCCCTAAGACAAAAACTGAAGTGGCACAAATCCTAAGCCAACTCGGCTACGAGATTGTGGAGAACACCAAGGTTAGAGGAAGATCAGGGGCAGAATATACCTTTGATATCTTGGCCTCTCTGGATGATGGCTTTATAGTTCACAAGCTAGGTATAGATGACATGACCGGTGATGAGGTAAGTCTAAACCTGATATCCCTGTTTGATACCAAAGCTTATGATACCGGAATTCAGGAAAAAGCTCTTTTGATTTCGGGGAAGCTCGCCCTTGAAGCTAAGCAGTTCGCTGAACACCAAAGAATAAAGGTCATTGAACTTGGTAGCCAGGCGCAGAGACTGGCTGCAGAAAAGGAGAAGGCACCTAGCCTCCAAAATGCCATCGAGGAGTTGTTAACCATAGTGCCGGAAATAAAACCCAAGGAAAGGCTGCTTAAGCGTATACCTCGGCCTGAGGTCTTACAGCTAATTCCTGAAACCATGGCAAGGAGATTTAATGCCATGCCCCTGGCCATTGTGGAAAATGCGTTGCAAGTGGCTATGGCAAACCCGGCTGATATCTTTGTTCTGGAAGCCTTGGCATTGCAGAGCAAGATGAGAATAGACCCCATAGCTGCCAGTGAAAAGGAAATCCGGGAAGCTATTGATTTTAATTATAAAGGCTTCAGACAAATTGAAGAACAAATATCCCGTATCCCCACAGGTGCTAAGGCAGTGGATGAACAAGCCTTGATCGAAGCTGCTGAAGATACTCCAGTGGCTAGTGCTTTGCGCCTCATCATTGATGAGGGGGTTAAAGCCAGGGCTTCTGACGTCCATATTGCGCCTGAAGAAGATAGATTGAGAATCCGCTATCGCATTGACGGTGCCCTCCAGGATGTTATGTCTTTACCCCTAAAAATACATCTTCCCCTCACCTCGAGAATAAAGATAATGGCTGATATGAATATCGCTGACCACCTCCGTCCTCAGGATGGGCAATTTTCCACTGAGGCTAAAGGCAGGGCTATAGATATTCGCGTGGCTACCTCCCCTACAGTCCATGGTGAGACAACGGTCTTGCGCCTTCTGGATAAATCCTTAGGCATCATAGATTTACCTCAGTTGGGCTTTTCTCCTGGAGCTCTGGCTAAATATGAAGACATGCTCAAGGTTCCCTTTGGCATGATTTTAGTTAGCGGTCCTACCGGGGCAGGCAAAACGACTACGCTTTATGCTTCGGTGAATAAGTTGGATAAGGTATCCAGGAACATCATCACTATTGAGGACCCTGTGGAATATCGCTTTGCCAACATGAACCAAATTCAGGTAAATCCCAAGGTAGGGGTTACCTTCGCCAGCGGATTACGCTCCATATTGCGTCTGGATCCCGATGTCATACTGGTAGGGGAGATTCGCGATGCTGAGACAGCCAAGATAGCCATCCAGTCTGCTCTAACAGGACATCTCGTCCTCTCCTCCATCCACGCCAATGATGCTATTGGCGTCATCTTCCGCCTCCTTGATTTGGGTATAGAGCCCTTCTTGGTCTCGGCGGCGGTTATTGGTGTGTTGGCTCAGCGTATGGTACGCCGTATTTGCCCCGACTGCTGTGCTTATCAGCAAACACCTTTAATGGAGCAACTGGCCTATGCTAAGGAAACAGGGGAAAAGCAGACCGAGTTTCTCTATAGCACCGGCTGTGAGCTATGCTCCCATACTGGATACCGAGGAAGAATGGGGATATTCGAAGTTCTGCCCATGAGTGATAAGATAAGAATGCAAATACTAAAAGGCGTCAGCACCGCTGAGATTCGACAGCAGGCGATGGAGGAGGGAATGGTGCCTCTGATTAAAGATGGCATGCTCAAGGTAAAAGCAGGCATCACCACTCCCACTGAAGTGCTGCGCAATGCTTACTTAATAGAGTAAAACGACGGACACAGTTAATGTGTAATCGAAACGATAAAAGAGCAAAGGCAAAAATGCAAATATGATAAACCCTAAGCACGAAATTCTAAATACGAATTAAATTGCAAAAATCAAAATGCAAAACGACAGGTCAAAATTCAAAGATGAATTCAAAGGACGAGTGTATAGATTTGCACTGGATATTATCGGGTTTGTTGAGCGACTGCCGAAGGGACAGGTTTCAAGGATTATCAGTGATCAGTTATTGCGGAGTGCTACCAGTATTGGAGCCAATGTAGTTGAAGCACAAGGTGCAGGGTCAAAGAAGGACTACACGAACCTCTTTACGTATGCCTTAGAATCGGCTAACGAGACTAAGTTTTGGTTGGGTCTTCTCCGGGATTCGCGTAAAGCTGGAACAGAAGTAACTGAACTCGCTAATGTACTTGCCACAAGC
>JAUWHW010000008.1 GCA_030605665.1 Dehalococcoidia bacterium
CATCTCCTTGATAGCTAGAACTACATCGCGATAATCAGTCAGGTCAATAAAGCTCTGCTCCTGAGGAAGCTTTGTCTGGTCTAATATTCTTAACCTATTATCAAGCCATTCTATTGTTTTTAGTTCCATTGGCAATTTCAAACCTTAGCAATATAATAGAGGAAATAATGAGCAGTCAGCAAATAGCTCAAAGGAAAAAAGGAGATAAAATGAAAGTTTGCATAGTGGGTGGTGGGGGAGGCGCTAACAATGCAGCTAATGTCATCCACCGCTTGGATGAAGAAGCTCAAATTGATTTATTCGACAAACGCAGTGAGATAGGACATGAGCCCTGTGAAATCCCTTATGTGTTAAGTGGATTTCTTTCCTCCTGGCAAGATAGCTTTGTATTTAGACCGAAATTCTACAATGAAAGGAATATTAATGTTCACCTGAATACAGAGGTTACCGATATCATTAGAGAGGAAAAACGCCTGATAGCTGGTGGGGAAAGTTACAGCTATGATAAAGCGATTTTAGACCTAGGTTCTATCCCCATTATCCCTCCTGTTCCAGGTTTGGATGGCCAAAATGAATTCGTCTTAGACACCAGCCTGAGCACTGCCAGAGTTTTTGAGGAGGCCATTCCCAGGTATTCCAGTGCAGCCATTGTGGGCGTGGGGCAAATTGCCTTAGATGCAGCTGAGGTTCTGAAAACAAGAAATTATGACAAGGTATATCTTATGGGCAGAGCAGACCGCGTTCTCCGGGCATATCTGGATAAAGATATGGCAGAAATCATTAAGAGGAGAATAGAACAAAGAGGCATAAACTTGATTTTGTCGGCCAAGATTAACAGCATAAAGAGCCGTAACGGCAAAAAAATCATATCTCTTCCGGAACGGGAGCTGGAAGTGGACTTCATTTTGTTCGCTACTGGTTCCAAGCCTAATGTGGAGCTGGCTAAAAAAGCAGACATCGAGATAGGCGAATCAGGAGCCATCGCTGTGAACGAATACCTCCAGACCAACGACCCGGATATCTATGCTATTGGAGACTGTATGGAGAATCGGGATAGAATCACGGGTAGCAAAAGGATTTATCAAACGGCTACTTCTGGAGCAACAACAGGAAGAATAGCAGCGACAAACTTGGTTCTGGGCAATATTCTTCCTCACCAGGGTACGGTAATGACATTCATTACTGAGGTTTTTGACTATGAGGTAGGCGCAGTAGGGTTCACAGAAGCTCATGCTCGGGAGCAAGGTTTGGATGTTGTGTGTAATATAATGAGGACTGCCACCAAACGGAGGGCATATGGGGGCAAACCTGTCCACATCAAGCTCATTGCCGATGGCAAGACCCAAAGCTTAGTTGGAGCGCAAATTATTTCTGAAGAAATGGTATCGGGAAAGATCGATAGGCTCGCTCTTGCCATAGCAGAGAAAATTCCAGTTCAAAGGCTGGCTTTGATTGACACCTGTTATTCTCCGACGCTAGGCTCGGCATACGAGTCAACAGTAATGGCGCTGGACCAATTAATGTCAAAGCTCAGGGAAAGGGGATAAGCTCTTTGGTTTGAATTATGCTTACCAAGAATAGGCAAGGATAAGAAGTTACTATATTTAAGCGAGGTTGTATTAGATTCCCTTGACTAGGATATTTCCTTCGAGTATATTAGAGCTGAGTCGAGTGAAACCTTGGTGAGTGTTGTTGTTCTTAAGAGTCTCAGGTGACTGTTTAGTAGAGGCCTTGACCCCCTGGAGACTGCAACTAAACGAGGTAAGCTTATCTAAAATAAAGGAGGTGTGCAGTGGCTCCAACGGACAAGACCTTGACCTGTCGGGACTGTGGTAAAACTTTCGTTTTTACTGTAGGTGAGCAGGAGTTTTATCAGTCACGGGGTTTACAACATGAACCTACTCGTTGCCCAGAATGTCGCACAGCTAAACGAAGGTATGGCAGGTATAGCCCAAGGGTAATGTACAAGGCAGTATGTGCAGATTGCGGTAAGGAATGCGAGGTGCCCTTTGAGCCCAGAGAGGGGCAACCAG
The DNA here is from genome assembly GCA_030605665.1 of Dehalococcoidia bacterium. Next base: position 2,034 of record JAUWHW010000008.1, read on the forward strand.
TCTACTGCAGTGAGTGTTACACCAAGATTAAAGAACAGCAAGCCTGATTAACTAGCGGATGAAGATTGGTGCATGCCGAATAGAACTTCGCCTTCCTGAGAATCAATCCCTTAAAGGCAAGCGGCAGGTGATTAAGTCTATCATTACACGACTGCGCAATAGCTATAATGTTTCCGTAGCTGAAATTGATAATCAAAGTCTATGGCAACTAGCTACCCTGGGCGTAACTTGCGTTAGTAACCATAGAAGGCATGCCGATGAAATCTTATCTAACGTGGTAAGATTTATCATTCAGAATTATCCCGAGGTGGAACTGTTAAGCTCAAAGGTAGAGGTTTCCTCCTTCCTTGAGGATTAATGGATGTAGCTAGCTTCCTGCATCATGTTATCACTTTACCTAATTATAAGCAGCAGATAGTTCATATTGAGCACATCCCTTCACAAGATGCTATCTTTGCCCAGCTAGACAAGTCTCTTCACCCCGGCCTCAAGGCACGTCTGGAATCCTTAGGGATGTCGGCCCTTTACCTTCATCAAGCAGAGGCACTGAATGCTACTTTGGCCGGGAAGCATGTGATAATAGCCACACCTAGTGCTAGTGGCAAGAGCTTGTGCTACCACATGGCAACGCTTGAGACGATTTTGGGCGATAAAAGTAGCCGTGCTGTTTATATTTTCCCTACTAAAGCTCTAGCCCAGGACCAGCTAAGGAGCCTGAAAGAGATTGCTTGCCCTGAACTTCTCTCTGGAGGAGCAGTAGCTACTTTTGATGGTGATACGCCACAAGCTGAGAGGGCTAGCATAAGGAGGCAAACCAGGGTATTGCTCACTAACCCGGATATGCTCCACCTGGGCATTTTGCCTCATCACCAATCATGGTCCCGGCTGTTCCGCCACCTGAAGTATGTAGTGATAGACGAGGCTCATGTTTATCGAGGTGTTTTTGGCTCCCATATGGCTAGTATACTGCGCAGGTTGCGGAGGATTTGTGCCTTTTATGGCTCTAACCCTCAGTTTATTTGTTGCTCAGCTACCATTGCTAATCCGAAGGAGCATGCTCAAAATCTGGTTGGTTTGCCTTTTGAGGCAATAACCCAAGATGGCTCACCACACGGCGAGAAGTATTTCGCTTTCTGGAACCCGCCTACCATTGATGAGGCTAAGGCAAGTCGGCGTAGCCCCAATACCGAGGCCACCTTCCTTCTTACCGAATTAATCCAGAATAATATTCGTAGCCTGGCCTTTGCCCGCAGTCGCAAACTGACTGAGCTTATCAGCATTTATACTCAAGAGTAGCTACCCCCCTCGCTATCGGATAAAATCAGCCCTTATCGGGCTGGTTATCTTCCTGAAGATAGGCGCCAGATTGAGCGTCGGTTCTTCGATGGCAAACTCCGTGGGTTGGTGGCCACAACTGCCTTGGAATTGGGTATAGATATTGGCGATCTGGAGGCTACGGTGCTCACTGGCTATCCCGGTAGCATCGCCAGTGCCTGGCAGCAAGCCGGGCGCAGCGGGCGAAGCACAGGCATCTCTTTGAGCTTTCTCATCGCTCAGGATAATCCTCTTGACCAGTACTTGATGCGTAACCCAGATTTCTTCTTTGGCAAAAACTTTGATAATGCCTTAATCAATCCCGATAATCCCTATATCTTAAAGCCTCACCTGCTTTGTGCTGCTTGGGAGAAACCTCTGGATGATAAGGATAAGGAATTTTTTGTCCATTCCCCTAATATTATTCTGAGGGAGCCCTTCGCTTCTTGTCATTCTGAGCGTAGCGAAGAATCTCATGCAGCTCAGGGCAAACTCCACGACCGAAGAATCTTGGATGCTATGCTAGCTGAATTAGAGCAAGAAGGCAGATTAAAGAAACGCCAGGAGAAGTGGTATCTCTCCCCGGCTATCACATATCCCGCTCAAGATGTAAGTATAAGGGCCACATCAGGACAATATGCCATCATTGATGTTTCCCAGGGTTGCTTACTGGAGACTGTGGAGGCTAGCGTGGCTTTCTTCCAAATACACCCCGGCGCAATCTATCTTCATCAGGGTGAATCCTACCTCGTAACCGAGCTTGATTTGGTCAAGCATACCGCTGCAGCGATGCCGACTTCGGTTAATTACTATACTCAGAGTAAGGAAATCACCGATATCAGGGTTGCCACCCTCACCTACCCTCTATGTAATGAATTCTCTTCTTCCTTACAAGAGAGGAATAAGGTGAGGGTGAAAGATTGCCACAGAGTAAAGGTCTATTTTGGAGATGTGAATGTTACCACCACAGTGATTGGGTTTAAGAAGAAAAGACAATTCACTGAGGAAGTCATCGGAGAGGAACCGCTTGATTTGCCTCCTCAAAGCTTTCCTACCAAGTCTTTATGGTTTGACTTGCCTCAAAAGGCGATTGACAGGATAGCCGAGGCTGGGCTTGATTTTCGTGGTGGCTTGCATGCTTGCGAGCATGCCGCCATTGGCATACTTCCCTTGTTTGCCCTGTGTGATAGAAATGATATTGGTGGCGTTTCTACCCCCTTTCATCCCGACACAGGCAAGGCGCAAATCTTTATCTATGATGCCTATCCTGGAGGCATCGGCATTGCTGAGAAGGGATTTGAGATTATAGCCGAGCTTTGGCAAGCTACTTTAAAGTTGATTAAGGAGTGTCCCTGCCAGGATGGCTGCCCTAGTTGTATCCAATCGCCAAAGTGCGGCAATAATAACCAACCCTTGGACAAGGAAGCAGCTATAATCTTGCTACAAGAACTGGTAGATTAAACATTACCTTGTGTCATAGTATCTTGCAGAAATAACCTCGCCATGCTAGCTACGAGATACCTCCACCTTTCGTCATTGCGTAGTCTTCAGGTAAAGCTGATTAAGGTGGGAGGACGGATTGTATGCCATGCCCGGCGGATTATCTTTCAACTGGCTGAGGTGGCGATACCCAAGGAGCTCTTTGCTACTCTTCTGGGGCGGATAGCACGGTTAGTTCTGGCTCCGAGCTAAGCAATCGCCTAGACAATCTGGGTGGTGGGGTGACAAGGGGGAAGTATTGGCTGTTTTGAGGGTCAAGAGATCGCAGGGCTTGTTGGAGAGAAGGTTTTGGGTATCACAGCCACAGATAAGGACGGTTCAGTAGGACTGAAGGGCTTGGAGGGGCATTGATAGCCGCGTGGCAAAGGGATATTATTGCGACCAAGGGCGATGATGGATGATAATCGCTTAGTTGCGAATTGAAATGGGAAATCCCGGACATAAATGTTAATCGAAGTTCGTATAGGTCCTGGTAAAAGAAAATTGACTTCTTCCATATTGAACGTTAGGCACAAGTGTAAAGTGCCGCCCCATAAAATACACAGAGTTCCTCATGTCACCTTATACGGGAGCTTTATTGCTAATTATAGTCAGGTTCAAAAAGTAAAGGATATTATTACAGGAATTAGTGAGAAATACTCTTTTCTGCCCTATCTCGTTGATGGATGTAAATGGGTAGAAGGTGAAAAAGGAAAGGTAATTTACTTCAATATTGTTCCATCTCGAGAGTTGAAAAGTTTCAGAAAAGAGCTCGTTGAGAATTTGCTGAACGTTGTTCCCATTACCAAATCTTTTGATAAGGCTGAGGACTTTTTGTTTCATGCAACACTAGCATATAAACTGTCCAGCCCGGAGTTTAATGGAATTTGGTCTTACGTCTCCGGAGATAAACCAATCTTAGAGAGAATCGTCTCTCTTTTTACAGGTTCTGAAGACTATACTATGCGATATTTCTATTTACCTATGTATGCTTTAAGAGTCACATTTCTGAATAATCAATCTAGAATTATTTGTGAATATGACCTTCTGCAAAAGAGACTACTTTCTAGAGAAGAGGCACTGAGTAGAAGAGAATGGCAAAAGACCTTAAGACTGTTCAGAATCGCTAAAGGAATGGAGAACTCCAAAGATGATAAAAAAGCGATATATCTTATAAGCGACCTTCATTTGGATCATAGAAACATAATCCACTATTGTGCAAGACCGTTTTCCTTTTCAGATGTTGAAGAAATGAATAACGTGTTAGTAAATAATTGGAACAATACTGTCAGGAGCAACCCTATATACTTCCTAGGGGATTTATCCTTTGGCAAAGGTTCACGAGCTCCAGAGCATTGGTTAAAAAAGCTCCAGGGGCAAATACATTTTATCAGAGGAGACCATGACACCAATGTCAAAAACTCAAAAGAATACGAGGTCTTAGAACACAACAATCATAAATTTCTGCTAGTACATGACCCCGATCGCCTGCCTATCGAATGGGATGGTTGGGTAATTCACGGGCACAAACATGACAATGACATCAAGAATTACCCTTTTATTAACGGGGATAAAAGAACAATAAATGTGAGTGCCGAATTGGTAAACTACAAACCTGTTAGTCTAGATTACCTATTCTCATTAGGACTCGATTCCATAAAAAGAATGGATACTGTAGACAGCAAACCTGAAAGGAAATAAGGGCGACTATGGTAGTTGAATAGGCAATGATAGCCTCGGCATCAAGCAAGCCATTGCTGACATGCCAACCGACCTCACTGCACAACGTAGCGGTTCGTGTAGCCCCATACGACCTTGATAGTCTCCCTTTTTTTACGGTTATACAGACTAGGTAAGCCTTAATGCCGAAACAGAAATTAATCACCACTTAAAAGCAGCATCACTGCCTTGTCTCAAATGATGGGATGACCTTATAATAGCTAAGGGAATAGGGTATTCTGCTCAGGTAAACTACAGAGAGCACGAAACTCAAATGGTGAACGGAAATGGCAGATTCGGGGAAAGGTTTTCCAAGGCGATACAAATACTATGAGATTCTTGAGGTAAGCAAAAACGCCACTCAAGAAGAAATAAAGAAGGCATTTAGGCATCTTGCCCAGAAATATCATCCCGACCGCAACTCTGGTAACACAGAAGCAGAGGCTAAATTCAAAAAGATAAACGAGGCCTATCAGGTTCTCTCGAATCCCACAGAGCGAGCTACCTATGATAGTAGTCCAGCCGAGTGTCCAGTTTGCTGGACTCATGAGGTAATACAGATAAGTGACAACAATTGGAAATGCAGGCACTGTGGTTGTCAATTCGATGTCTTTGGCTTCTCCCTAAGTGAGACAATTGAGAGAGCGGCAATCCCCGGGCGATACCGTGTAAGACTCACGGCGTTCCAATCAACGCAGTGCTCTTGGTGCAGAAGATTTTTCACCGAACCATTTTTGTGTCCTGACAGAAAATTACATTCTAGCTGTTTTTTCTTTAAGAAATTACCCGAGGAGGAAAGAGATAAGTTCCTAAACGATGAAAAATGGTGGTGGAGGATTGTAGATCTAGTTAGGTGGACAGAAAATAATGGCGTCATTAAGAAGTGTGTACAATGCGGCGCGCTAAATCCTAATCCCGAGAAACTTATCTGCTGGAACTGCGTCCATAATATTTATGATCGGTGTCCTAACTGTGGACTGCCTACGCTTTACTTTGACCTGGATATTAACCTTTGGAGATGCTCTAACGCTAAATGTTTTGGGAAAAGGTTTACCTTTGAGAAGCAGACGGAAAGATATTCAGAACGATACGAGAGAAGCCCCGTAAGATGCCCAAAGGGGCATGAGCTTATCTTCGACTCCCTACTCAGGCTGTGGAAATGCGCTGTATGCAAGCGAACATATACAGATGATGAGCTTTTTGGAACACCTATTCAGGCAAAAGATGAAGCTAGGCAAGAAAAAAGGAGATACCGTTGGGACGCCAAAGCGGGTGGCTATACAACATACGAACCAGACGAATATAGTGAATTTAAGCCGAGCTATGAACCTCCAAATAAGAGGGAGCATAGAACGAAGATACATAGGAAGCTTCCTTGGACCGCTATACCATTGCTTCTCTTAGCCACTACAGGTATCGCAATAATAGTTTACACCCTTTGTCATTTTGATGAGCTTGGTTATGTCATTGCTATTGGAATTATTTCAGCGGCTGGAGTTACGACCATTTGGAATATCGCAACATTGCAAAAATTGTGGAGATACAGACCTAGGAAAGCAAGCTTTAAAAGGATATTTATCTCTTTCATCCTTGTGGCTTTAGTAGGGTGCACAGCAGCTGCGTTTACTGGAATTGCTCCTTTCTCTAATGCACAGAAAGCCGTTACAGGATATTTTACATCTGAACTATCTGTAAGCCCGCAAGATCTTAAGCTAGATTATAATATTGGATATAGTGCACCTACAGAAACATTACGAATAAGCAATCTAGGTGGCGGAGAATTAGGTTGGAATGCCTTAGAGGACATTTGGTGGCTTGCCTTAAGCCCAGAGAGCGGCACTTTAGGTAGAGGAGAATCTGAGGAGGTATATCTAGAGGTAAGAGATGTAAAGAAGTTAGCACCTGGTGAATATAGTGGAAGCATTGTGATTTCTTCGCCAGAGATCGACATAGAGGAGCAAATTATAGTGACTCTGCTAGTAAACGAGAGCGAGGAAGTTGCCAAAATTAGAGAAATTATTGGTACGAGTGTGGAAATATATTACGACCAGGAGCCTTTCTACTCTACTGGGAGCCACTCAATCCATCTTATTAATAATAATCTTGCTGCTAATCCAACCTGGCAGGAGTTAGTACAATTTATAGCGTCTGATAATACAGATGCGCAAACTTATATTCCAGGCGTATATATGTGTGGAAGTTTTGCTGAGGCATTACACAATAGTGTTGAGCAAGCTGGAATAAGGGCTGCTTGGGTTGCTGTAGATTTGGAAGAAGGAGAGATACATGCTCTCAATGCTTTTAATACAGTAGATAGGGGAATTGTCTTTGTGGACTGCACGGGAGGGGGTCTTGAGGTAATTGTCCTCTCCTTCGAGGATAGCTACAGCTATGATGTTGACTATGACAAAATAGCCTATGTTCAAATTGGAGAGGAATACGGACTAATAAGCTTGGAGAAAGCCGAGTCACCCTCATATAACTTTTACGAAGACTACATGCAAGAGTGGGAGGATTATGAAAGAGGAGTTGATGAGTACAATAGATTATTACGTGGCAGGACTGTTATTCGTAACCGGAGTGAATATAGAAAACTCAAAAGAATGTATGACGAATTGGAATCCCAGAGGGAAATTCTAGGAGATTATCGTTGGGGACCATTAGGAGTTGTTAGCCTTGTTGAGGTATATTGGTAACTTGGCTTCGCCACTTTAACACCCGTCCGGAAGAAGCACATGCTAGCCTCAGCTCTCACCAGTCCTTAAAGGCAGCATGAATCGTTAAGCTGAGGGAATCTCTGAAGGTTAATTGCAATAATGTTGCATTTAGCTAGGAGACGCTTCCACTTTTCGTCATTGCGAGAAGCAAAGCGACGAAGCAATCTCGGGGAATGCTCGCACCAACTAGATTATTTCACTTACAGTAACTTGACAAATTATGATAGGCTGCCTAGAATATGACAATGCAAGCTTTCGTATGAAGGTCGGAGGTCAAGTATGAAGAATGTGGTGAAAGTAGGTAAAAGGTATCAGGTAGTCATTCCTAAGAAGGTCAGGGAGCAGCTTGGTGTTAACATCGAAGATGAGCTTATTGTGGGCGTTCGGAATGCTCGAATCATTATGCAACCCAAGCCACGGAGATATAGCGAATACATGCAGGGGCTAGGGAAGGAGGTCTGGAGAGAGATTGAGGCTACCGAATATGTGAGGAAAGAAAGAGAGGCATGGGAGAAATAGAAAAGAAGTGCCGAGAGCTCTTGGTGCGCTATTCTATCTTGGGTCTGGACACTATGCTCTTTATTTACCATTTCGAGGAGAATAAGAACTACCTTCCCTTCACTAGAGCCTTTTTTGGCTTAATTGAGGATGGGATGATAGAAGGCAAGACCTCGATTATCACCCGACTTGAGATTCTGGTAAAGCCCAGAGAGGAGGGCGACGATATCCTAGCGGACGAATACAAGCTTATACTGGAGAATTTCCCCCACCTTGAAGTTGCTCCAGTTGATGCCGAGATAGCGGATTTAGCCTCAAGCCTTAGAGCCAAATATGAACTCAGGACTCCCGATGCTATACAGCTTGCTACCTCGATTGTGAAAGGTGCTCAGGCATTTGTGACCAATGATGAATCTCTGAAGAAGGTTAAGGAAATCGAGGTCGTTGTCATGAGAGAGGTTTTAGAATGTGCTTGTTCAAAGAATGGTGACACAAAGTAAGGAAGTGGGAAAAGCACTTAATGAAGTTATATTTGAGACTTTTGTGCAAGACGGGCTACGAGGTGATTGATTTTTGGGAATTCGTATACGATTTCCGGCGAATAAGGGAAAGGGCGAAATCTTTGTAGCAAAATCAAGAATTTCATCAGCGAAGCTGATAATTTATATCCTGTTTATTGAGAGGATTAAGAAGATAATAAAGTAAGAGGCCTTGTGAGACGCCAGATTTGAAGGCTAAGAGTCAGCATCAAACCTTCCACTGCTCGAGAACAAATTTTACTAGCCTATCAGTTCGATTGCGAACGAACTCTTCAACCGCATTTAATACTTCCGTTGCTTCAGCTTGATCCTTCTCTAAGGCGCAAATATTCATCTATGATTCCTATCCTGGAGGCATTGGCATTACTGAAAAGGGATTTGAGATTATAGCCGAGCTTTGGCGGGCTACTTTAAAGTTGATTAAGGAGTGCCCCTGCCAGGATGGCTGCCCCAGCTGTATTCAATCGCCCAAGTGCGGCAACAATAACCAGCCTCTGGATAAGGAAGCAGCGGTAATGCTGCTTCAAGAATTAGTAGGTAATAGTACGTATTACCCAGAGGCGTAATTGAGGGTCGCTACTGTCATTTGCTCTAATCGCTACCATAAGGGAAGATGTAAAGACAATATGAACCTCCAAGGGATAAGGCACAACCAAACTAAGATACTACTTGGGTTCACTCTTTTAGCTTTTCAGGGAGCTTTACAAACTCACCCAGTGGGATCATCGTCCAGGTCTCCGTTTGAATACCCCCTTCTAGGGACGCTAAGGACAAAGGCAGTTTTGAAGCACACCTCTGGTCGAGCCCCTCGTATATAAACATCATATCGTATGGCCCCAGTAGCCCATAAGCGCCAAGTATTTTGCACCCTAGCTTTGCAACTCGTTCCGCTGCTTCATCCCAAGCCTTCCCGAAGTCAGTAATGCTGTTTGGCCCCTCTGATGTGAACTTAACCAGTGTTACATACGTAACCATAAGTACACCTCCTTTCGGCCGCGCCTCAGCCTTAATATATATCAAACCAACTGCAGATATCTTCTCAGTTTTTGGGTATTGATAATTACATAAATCAGCAGTGCGTTCAAGTGTCAATATGTGAAATGCCTTTAGAATAACATACTGTTTTAGGAGCTGAGGGAATGGAACAAGGACACTGACTCACTTCGGTTGCAAGCTCATTCCTTATCATGACCCTTGCAGTTTTGGTCATTACGAACAACGGTTTACTCCCTCACAACAATCTCACCGGACTCGTCATTGTCATCACCATATTTGCTGTGTTCATTTCTACGGCTTTGTGCTATTAGTTTAATTATATAAATGCAAAGGTTGTTAAAAATAGACTCGACTATCTAAAGAAAGAGCTGCCAAACATAGATACCAAGCTCTCGCTATCCGATATGTACAGGAGTACGGGCAATCAGCTCGAAGCGGAATTGTCTTTGCTTAGCTAAGCAGAAGAGTGGCAAGCTAATTGTAATATTGTTGCATTTGGCGCTGTACCTGTATATAATATCACCCATGGTTCGAGATTCAATTCAGATTTTGCAGGCTCAGGGATATAAGGTAACTAAGCCTCGAAGGCAGGTGCTCGAGGTTTTAGAGGAGGTGCAAAGACCGCTTTCACCCTATGACATACAGAGGCTTCTGAGGCAGGAAGGTAAATATCTAAACCACGTCACCATCTACCGCATACTTGACCTATTCTGTCGGCTTAACTTAGCTCATAAAGTGTTATCCACTGGAGGATTTGTAAAGTGCAGCTTGGAGAACAAGGAGGGTTGTCATCGGCTTATGGTCTGCAGTCAGTGTGGTGCCTTTCAGGAATTTGCCAGCGAAGAGTTGTGCCGAGAGGAAAGTGAGCTGGCTCAGAATTCTGGCTTTCACACTAAATATCATCTTTCTGAGTCTTCCGGGGTTTGTTCTGACTGTTATAGAAAGCGCTTTGGAGAATAAAAAGGCCTCTGGTGAGGAAGGAACAAGTCCCCCTCCCCTACAGTAAGAAGAAAATGCTCAAGCGAATAGCAAAAGAACTGAAGGAACATGCCCCATTCACTGCTCTAGGAGCTCTCACAGGCATTGCCATCATGACTATAATAGTTTTTGGCAATGTTCCTTCTGGCATTTCCTACACTATTTTTTACACCTTACATCCGCTCCATGTGGTATTAAGTGCGATTGTGACTACAGCGATGTATATGAGATACAGGAAGGCTAAAATTTGGATAGCGATTTTGATTGGTTGGACAGGGTCGATCGGGATAGCTACCATAAGTGATGTGGTAATACCCTTTCTGAGCGGAAGCTTACTTAACGTCCAAATGGAATTTCATATACCTTTTATCGAGAAGTGGTGGGTTAATCTCCTGGCGTTAGCCGGCATTGCCATTGGTTATCGAAAACAAACAACCAGAATCCCACACTTTGGGCATGTTTTGTTAAGCACATGGGCATCGTTATTCTACTTTACAGCATTCGGGATAGCTGATTGGATTCCTTTGCTTCCCTTTATCTTCTTGTTTCTATTCCTGGCGGTTTGGATTCCTTGCTGCACCAGTGACATAGTATATCCTCTCCTGTTCGTGGGGAAAGATTAAACAACTCTACCTTAACCGGGCAGGATTTGGCTAAGGAGAGATTCATAAGCTAAAGGCCATTATACTTATGCTACTATATAAAGGGTGAGAGGTAGGAGCCATTGTTTACTATTAACATAGACCCTGTGGCCTTTTCTGTTGGTCCCATCAATGCATCTTGGTATGGAATCATGGTGGCCCTGGCGGTCATAACATTGCTATTCATCACCTTGCGAGAGACAAAAAGGCTGGGCATTTCGGAGGATATTATTTATAGCCTTTTTCTCTGGGGTATCATTGGCGGCTTTATCGGAGCCAGGCTAGTTGTTACTCAATGGGACCACTATGTAGCTCACCCTGAAGACATCTTTAATTTCGTTGGCTTTCCCGCCTTCAGCCTCTATGGAGTCATTATTGGCGCCCTTGTAGCAGTGTGGATTTATACCAGAGTGAAGAGGATTTCTTTTCAGAGTCTTGCCGGGGTGGGTGATGCCGTTGCTGTGGGAGCGCCTTTGGCTCAAGCCATAGGCAGAGGTGGGTGCACCATAAACGGTTGCTGCTATGGGAATCCCACATCTTTGCCCTGGGCGATTATCTATACCCATCCTGAGAGCGCTTGTGGGCTTCAAGGAATTCCGTTGCACCCTACACAGATTTATTTTCTACTGTGGAATCTGGTAGTTTTCGCTGTGGTATGGCGGATGCGTGGGAAGCTCAAGCCGCAAGGCTCCCTCTTCTTCCTCTATCTCTGTCTCTACGCTGCTGGTGATTTCAGCTTAAGATTTTTCCGCTATGTTGACCAGCCATTTCTTTTCGGCCTCCATCAAGGACAGGTCATCAGTTTGGCAATATTGGTAGTGGCCGTGCCCTGGCTTATCATCAGAATACGTCGATTTCAGTTTTCTTGTCATTCTGAGCCGCAGGCGAAGAATCTCTGAGACCCTTCGTTATCACTCAGGGTGACATCTTAGCTAGTGAGGTTGACTTGGAGCAAAGTCAAGAAGATTAAGGCCTAGCACTTCCTCTCCACTCCAGAAACTTTTCTCCACTTTATACACGATATCTATACAAGAAGGGATTTCATGGGGTGCTTTTTGTGAATTGAACCTCATGGCTCTCCAGGTTATATCTTCTTGTTTAAGTTTTAGTTCTAGATGCTGGCTATGGTTACCCAAGTTGTGGAGGTCAACAACCTCGACCTGGCGAGTGAGGAAAGTAGGCTGTGGATTCTTTTGCCCGAAGGGTTGCAGTTGCTGAATCAGGCTGAAAGTGGTGGCAGCGAAAGCGGATAAAGGTACCTCAGCATCGATGACTAATTTGGGGCGCAAATCTAAATGAGATAGTTGCTTTGCTGCTAAGCTCATAAGCTTTCCCTCCAGCTGGGGTAGATTTTGGCGTGCTGCAACGAAGCCAGCGGCTACGGGGTGGCCACCAAAAGTGATAAGCAAGTCACGGTATCTTTCTAATGCAGCAGCAATATTGAACTCGGGTATGCTTCGGATACTGCCTCGACATAGCTCAGCGCCAAAGTTTATGACAATAGCAGGCTTACGAAATTCATCTACCAGCTTGCCAGCAACAAGGCCAATAACCCCGAGAGGATAACTTTCGTCACCTTCTATAAGCAGAGGAAGATGCATCTTTGTAGCTAACTTTTCTTTTACTTTATTTAGTGTTTCATTGGTTAATCTTTGCCGTTCAGCATTCTTTTCTTCTAACTTCGCTGCTAAGTGATGGGCTTCTTCTAACGAATTTGTGGTGAGCAGGTGATAACTGATGGAGGCATCACCCATCCTACCAGCGGCATTGAGCCGAGGCCCTAAAGCCCAGGAGACACTTCCGCTATCAAGCTTGCCTGGCTCCAGCCTTGCCAGCTTGACTATCTCCTGGAGTCCGATGCGGGGAGTGTTATTAAGCACCTTCAGCCCTTCCTTTACCAGATAGCGATTTTCACCAACAATCGGGACCATATCAGTGACAGTGCCCAAAGTTACTAAGTCTAACAATCTCAGGAGAGATTTCTCCCTGCTATCTTTGTGAAATAATGCTTGCAAAAGTTTGAAGGCCACACCTACTCCTGCTAACTCGTGGAAGGGATATCTAGAATCCTTTCGCTTGGGGTCAATTACAGCTATGGCTTGAGGCAACATTTCTAGCGGGATGTGGTGGTCAGTAATAATCATATCTATCCCTATTTCTCGGGCTTGTTTTGCTTCTGTGAGGTTGGTGATGCCGCAATCAACAGTAATGATTAGCTCGACCCCCTGGTTATGGAGTTTTTCTATAGCCAGCGATTTTAGCCCATGTCCCTCCTGAAGACGATCAGGGATATAGAGAGCGACTTTGCCACCGAGCCATGATAGTCCCTCCACAAGAGTAGCTGTGGCTGTGATGCCATCAACATCAAAGTCACCGTAGATGGCAATCTTTTCCCCTGAAATTAAAGCTTTGTAGATTCTGCCCACAGCTTGTGACATGTCAGGGAGCAGAAAAGGATTGCCTGCAAGGCGGTGATCAGCAGCTAGAAATGACTCGATCTCACCTATCTTGACACCACGATTGTAAAGGAGTTGGGCAATTACAACAGGAAGGTTGGCAGCGTCCAAATACTCGGTGGGGGCTGGAGGTAAAACTTTCCAGTGAGCTTGATAATCCGATTTCATGCTTTAGCCTAAGGATTTTAGCCAGAATTGCTAACTATAGCATAAAATAGCTATCAGTTGTACTCGTTCATACGATTGGTGACACATTACCACCTCCCTGCCTTGTCATTACGAGGGTAATCCGAGCAAGCTCGGAATAGGCTCCGTAATCTCCGAGCCGCCACCCACCATAGCTCGGTCGGGGACAAGCCCCGACCCTACGAGATGTAACTGTAGTGGCGGGGTTCATCCCCGCCTTACTCTCGCAATGGCATAAAAGGCTGTCTGAGGTGTCCACCACCTATCTGAACTAGATCAGCAGTTACAGCTATCATTAAGCGGTATCCTGGCTTTCCAGCTGCTGGAAGAAGCAAGTTCTGTTGCCAGTGTGACACACTGGACCAGTAGGCTCAGCTTGAATGAGAAGCGTATCACTATCACAATCCTTGATAATGGACTTCACCTTGAGAAAATTACCTGAAGTAGCTCCCTTATGCCATAACTCCTGCCGGCTGCGGCTATAGAACCAGACATCCCCACTGGACAATGTTAGCCTTAGCGATTCCTTGTTCATATAGCCCAGCATAAGAACTTCGCCATTTCTGGCATCCTGAATAATGGCTGGAATCAAGCCTTTATCATCAAAGTTCAACATCTCATTTTCCATCTCCTCTTTTTGTCATTGCGCGCCCCTTCGCCTTGTGTCATTCCGAGCGAAGCGAGGAATCTCGTGGTGCTCAGGGCAGGCTCCAGCGCGGCAATCCCTCAGAGATTGCTTCGTCGCTGACCCTTTCGCTTCGCTCAGGGCTTTGGCTCACTCCTCGCAATGACGTACAGAGGCTATAGCTTCCTTTAAATTAATATCCCCAGTATAAAGAGCTTTGCCTATAATAGCTCCTTCTACTCCTAATTCTTTAAGCTTTTGTAAATGCTCTACTTTGGAAATGCCACCAGAAGCAATGATAGGCACGTTCACCGCAGCAATTAATCTTTCCACAGCATCAAAATTAGGCTCAGTGAGAGTGCCATCCCTTTTTATGTCAGTATAGACAAAACGCCTTGCTCCAAGTTCCACCATCTCTCGACTTAATTGTAAAGCATCAACAGCCGTATCCTTTTGCCAGCCGTGAATAGCTATCTTACCATCACGGGCATCGAGACCAACTACTATAGCCTCACCAAATCGCTGACATAGCCTTGCCACTAATTCTGGTTTCTCGATAGCCACTGTACCCAGGATTATACGGCTTATCCCCTTTCGCAACAATTTTTCCGCTATATCCTCCCGTCTAATGCCACCACCTAATTCTACTAGTAAACTGCTCGTCCTTAATATCTCCTCAACTGCTGCCATATTTTTCGACTCGCCTGTGGCTGCCCCATCCAGGTCAACCACATGAAGCCATCTGGCGCCTTGAGACTTCCACCTCAAAGCTACCGCCGCTGGATTCTCATCAAAAACAGTTTGTTGGCTGTAATCGCCCTGATACAGTCTCACACACTTACCCTCTTTGATGTCAATAGCTGGTATTATCTCCATATTAGACCGCCTTGAATTGAACAAGATGCCTTGGGTTGTCACATTAGATTATAGCTGAACAAATCCCCCCTTGTCATCGCGAGTGGCCTTTCGTCTTGTCATTGCGAGGCACGCCAGTGCCGAAGCAATCTCACAGCCAAGCTAATTGTAGTGGCGGGGTTTATCCCCGCCTCGGTCAGAGACGAGCCCCGACTCTATAGGGCTATCAGATTCTTCGGTCGCGGAGTTTACACTGAGCGAATCTGAAGTGCTCCCTCAGAATGACAGAGGCAAAAGGGTCGAGGCTTCAGCTCAGCACAATCACAAGAGAATAGGCGCGCGTCTAATCATATGAACCAGTACAACCCCCTTGACCAGAGCAGCTACCCTGACCGAAAGTTATTCTGCCTCAAGAAGCTGTCCACATCTTCCCACTTGAACCTGCGGTCGCCTCTTGTCCCCAGACGATAAGCATGGAGGAACTCTCTGTTGGCCCACTGCCTCACTGTGTTGGGATGAACATGCAAAAGATGAGCTACCTCGGTGGTAGTTAGCATCCTTGAGTTTGTCGGCTTTCTTGCTATCGCTTCCATCCTACCCAGACCTTCTCTATCTTTCTTGACAGAACTTCTTTTAACCTAACACTACCTCTATTTCCTTGTCTATCACCCAAAAGTCCTATATCCGGGAAAAAACAGTACTCTGGTCCTACAATTTTGCAGTAAAGTGAAGACGGGGCTATTGACAAAAGCCTAGGGACTGGTACAATAGTAGCAGGACTAAAATAAGGCGATAATTACTTAGAAAAGGAGCGATGAAGCGTAACCCATAATTGGTCGCTTGGGTTGTGCTGAGCTAGTAGCGAAACCGACCTTAGGGTTGGTTTTTTTATTTGTTTATGATTGGCGAGGAAACCGCAAAAGAGACGAGGCGAAGATGTGAATGCAATTATCGTTTTGGGAGAAGGGCCGAAACATGAAAACGCAAGGAGAGAAAATGAAAACGACGAAAAGTATGGCCGTAGGAGGGCTCCTAGCAAGCTTTGTGTTGATAGCAAGTCTGTTAGTCAGCCTGATGCTGCCTGCCGCTAGCCTGCCGGTGGGGGCAGTATCAATTGGTAGCCATAACATAACTTTTGTTAGTCATACCTATAATTCGACTACAGACATATCAACGTGGACATATAACGTAACCTCTGGTTCTAGCCCTTCATTGAGTCACTGGGTCATATCATGGTGTGGGGGGAACAGTACTATCGTGGATGCCTCCGAAGACTGTGAATATGGAACAGATCCAAAGACAGGGATAACAGGAATAAAATTCGAGGATGGGTATGACGATGGGGAAAAGAGAACAGTTTGGTTTAAATTACAGGGTGATTATCCCGAAGGTCTTGTTAAGGTTGGCACAAAAGCTGGTCAAAACGTGCATTATGGCTGGATAACAGGGCCGCTGCTGTGCAACACCATCACCGCCCACAAGTTCAACGACCTGAATGGCGATGGCGACCAAGACGGAGGCGAACCAGACCTCAGCGGCTGGACCATGACCCTTTACTCCGGCTCCGACTGCGACCCCAACAATGAACTAGCGTCTGGTCAAACCAACGAAGAGGGCAAGGTGGTCTTTAGCGGCCTGACTCCGGGCGATTACTCCATCGCCGAGACGCTGAAGGATGGCTGGACTAACACCACTGACATCTGCCAGAACGTCACCTTGTCCCAGGGAGGCTCCGAGACTCTCAACTTCGGCAATAACGAATGTCAGGGTGAGATTGAGATAAAGAAGTGGGATGATTCCAGTCCACCTGAGCTCCTTGGTGGTGCCAGCTTCAACATCAGTCCCAACCCCTATGATGGCGCTACGCTCACCATTAAGGATGGCGATCCCGATGATAAAGATGTCACTGCTGGCGTCATCAGGCTGGAGAACGTATCCTGTGGCAACTACACCATCACCGAAGACAAGGCTCCTCCAGGTTATATCAAAGCCACCGGCTCAAAGAATGTTACGGTGACCCACAACGAAACCGAGGAGGTCAGCTTCAACAACACCCCCTGTAAGGGAGAAATAGAGATAGAGAAGCTGGACGATCAGGGCCAGCGTATCGACCTTGAAGGTGCCTGCTTCAACATCACCCCCAACCCCAAGTATAGAGGAACAGGCGACAGCCTGGTGGTGGTGGATAATGGTGCTAACGATGATGACTCGAATGATGGTGTGCTGCTGGTTAAATTTTGCAAGCTAGGGATATACACGGTATCAGAGACGGGACCCCCGCCTGGCTATGAGCCAGCGGCAGATCAGACGGTGGAGATATTAAAGAACACTACGGTGACGGTGACCTTTGAGAATACCGAAGTGTCCCCTGGTCTTGAGGTCACCAAGGTAGCCGATACCGAAATATCTAAGGTAGGCGATACCATCAGCTATAACATCACCGTGAAGAACACCGGTGATGTTACCCTCAACAAGAAAAGCATTATTGATACTGTGCTAGGTGACATCAGCTATGCTTTTGCCGCCACGCTGGCATCGGGGGCTTCTGAGAGCCATGACTTCGACTATACCGTGCCTGATGATGCTGACGACCCACTGGAGAACACGGTAACCGCCAGCTATGAGGACTTAAGCGGCCATGCGGTTAGTGATACAGCTACAGATACGGTAGACCTGGTGCACCCCAGCATCGAGGTCAGCAAGAGTGCTAACCCCACCACTGGTGCAGTGGGGGAGACCATTACCTATAACATCACGGTGGAGAACACTGGAGATGTGGACCTCATACTAAACAGTGTTGAAGATACCCTGCTGACTGTGACAGGATTCAATTCTACTCTGGTGGCAGGAGCTTCTGAGAGCCATGATTTCACCCGCGACATCCAGTCTGGTGACACTGACCCGCTGGTAAACACGGTAACGTTCCATTACCACCCTGATGGTCTGACCAATGACATCACCGATAGTGATGATGCTTCGGTAGACCTGGTGCAACCTGGTTTTGAGGTGAGCAAGGAAGCGGATACCGAGATATCCAAGGTAGGCGATAGCATCAGCTATAACATCACCGTGAAGAACACCGGAGATGTTGACCTCACCAAGACCAGCATTATCGACACTCTGCTGGACAACATCAGCTCCTATTTTGCCAACACGCTGGCGTCAGGAGCCTCTGAA
>JAUWHW010000028.1 GCA_030605665.1 Dehalococcoidia bacterium
GTTGAAGGGATAAGAGAGACACCATAGTATTTCCAGTTGAGGAGATATATCTCACTGGGGAGGTATGTGTCTAACAATAAATCGTCTGAGGCGTAGTAGCCAAACGCCTCGCTTAACTTATCCGCGGAAGCATATTCGGAGGAGTAAAATGTAAGCGCAGGCACAGTGATATCGAAACCAGACCAGCCATACCCCGTGCTCCAGTTCATCATTGTTTCCCCCACGTCTTCATCGTAATAGGGGTCACCACTGAAATACTGGGTGTAGCAATGGGTAACCAGGCTCTCTCCATCTGCGTTGACGGTTGGTATTTCACTCACCTGTGCTTCGGCTAAGCTGATGCTGACATCGACATCAGACAGCTTGGGAACAGTGACTAGCTTCTCAAGCATAAACATCCGAGATATATCGTCCTTAATCCAACCACTCGAAGCCAGAAGGGCATAGTCTCCACTTTCTACGCGGAACCCAATCTGGCTCTCCCAACTGCTCGCTACAAACTCCATATCTGGGTAGGTAGCTAAGACCATGCCTGCTTCTATCTCTGTGGTATCGTCCATATCATAGATAGTAGCGCTAACTGTGGAGAAGACACCAAACAGATATGAAACCCGCAAGGTTTCTTCATCATAAGAGATAATAACCCACCCTTCATACCATCCTTCAGGCGATTCTTCATCTAACGGTCCAACCTCTAGTGAAATATCTCTGCTTTCACCTGCTGGAATCTCCATTGATTCAGGGGTTACCTTCACATAATCCGTTTCGGTACCCTCACAAGTTGTGTAAGCAGTAACATTGACTACAGTTGGGGCATCGCCAAGATTCATCAGGGTCAGGTCCTCACTTTTGACCTCCCCCATCCCAAGCCTCCCGAAGCTCAAGCTAGGCTCTATCGCTAGCAGAGTTGCCTCGGCTGCCTGGGGCACCTGGATTCGGCCTCCGCCCTGATCCCATAGATGGGCATCTTCTATCACCTCGGCATTGCCCATAAGTGCTGACTTCACCATCACTGGCTCCCAGGTTGGGTTGGCTTGAAGGACAAGCGCTGCGGCGCCGGCAACGTGGGGTGTAGACATAGAGGTGCCTGAGGCACTGGTATAGAGGTCATTAACAGGGGAGCCCATACTTGTCCCGGTGGCTCTGGCGGCAATTATACTTACACCTGGAGCTACAACATCTGGCTTAAGCCGGAGGTCAGCGCTCGGACCCCGGCTGGAAAAGTCAACTATAGTGTCAGCCTTGGTGCTGGCACCAACGGTGATGGCTTTCCTAGCTACCGCTGGCGTCCCGACTGTGAACATTTGTGGGCCGATGTTTCCAGCTGCCACTACGCAGATTGCCCCTTGGTCTGTAGCCCAGTCAATGGCTAGGGACACGGGGTCTGTACCATCACCATTCCAATCAGCACCGAAGCTCATGCTCAGGATGTCAGCTTCATCGCCGGTATTGGCAATCCCATCTGGTCCCAATGTGGCGTATTCTATGCCAGTGATTATCCAAGAGTCATAACCCGACCCTTGTGAAGTTAGAACTTTGATATTGTATAGCCATGCTCCCGGGGCTACGCCTTTATAGGTATAATTGGAGGCTTTCCCGGTGCCAGCGGCGATGGAGGCACAGTGCGTTCCGTGTCCAAAAAGGTCCTCAGTAAAGCCCTCAGGTGTGAAATCTTCAGCCACTATTACTTTGGGGTCGGTTGTACTTGGATTGTCATCCAAGTCATCAAGGTCTGGATGTGTTGCATCTATCCCCGTATCCAGTATGGCGATCTTGACCCCGGTCCCATCGTATCCATCAGCCCAACATTCTGGAGCCCCAATCAAGGGAACGCTTTCATTCAGGCTCACCCGCACTTTCCTATCCAACCATATTTTCTCTACCTCTGGTCGCTCAAGGAGGCTCCGAGACAAGTGGCTGATCGTAGTGAAAGGTAGTCGCATCGCTAGCATACACAGCCTTGGGCTACTCATGGTTACCTTCGCACCAATGTCTCCCACCATAGTTGTAACTGACTCGAGGGTTTCTACGGGTCTTCCCTCTTCCTTGATCTCAATGATTACCGGGAGACTTGGCAACAGATCGTAGCCCTCCCCAATCAAATACTTAATGTTAAACAGTTCCATGTCGAGTTTCTCTAAGTTAACACCGCCAGGAATTACATAGTTTCCCTCCGGGGTCTCAAAAGTTTGGAAGGATTGGCCTTTTGTTGGATCTGTCGGCCTCACTATAAATGAATAGCATCCACCAGGCAGGGTGGTAACAGAAACGATGTCACCTGTGATTAAAGTCACCTCCCTAGTATGTCTCTCATCCGACATCTCAGCGGCTGCAACGTCGATGTTCCTCCAATCTACCGGTGCCACCTCACCCCATAGGCTAAAGCCCTCGTTGCGCTCGCCTGTTGAAGAATTAGCTGCCGTGAAAGGCGCTGGAGCAAATACCGAAGATATAGCCAAGGCTAAACTGATTAAGATGGAGATAACACTGCGATACAATTTATTTTTCATTTTTGTTACGACCCCACTATCTAAACCAGCCATTGTCAAACTCTCCAGCTTGAATTGCTAAGATCCACATATCTCTCTTTACGGTGATGACTTTGCCATCATCATATCACTCTAGTGAACCTAAGTTTCCTCCAAGTATCATTTGGCAAAAAATTACCCTGTTTTGTGTGTCTGAGTGATACTCATATTCTTTTATGCCATCTGAAAGGATGATCCGATAGCCTGGGGTAATTACCTGGGCATAAAATTTACCTGGTTCAGGGCAACCCAAGCTCGTGTCCCTCCACTCAACTGTCTCTATGTGCAGCAGAGTCACTTTCTCCAATGGTATGCCTTCACGTTCTGCTACATCTTTTCTTGCTATCATAATCAAATTTGCTGCTCCTTCCTCTTGGTGCGATTGTGGTTGTGGTGCACAACCTGGATTTCCTGTAATCAGGCACAAAAGCAACAAGCAAAGTAACAAACTGCCAGGCCGGCGTTTTCCTGTTAGGATTGCTACATCCATATAGTTTTGACCTCAAATGCATTATAGCAACTTTGTGCCGTAGCAATAAAACCATTATGACCCACAATCTGCATCATAGGACATGCAGATGAGCTCCACAATAGGAGACAAGCCCCAGCTTCCCAGCTATTAAGCGTGCTAGCCAGGTCAATGCTGCTCTACATAGACTTGGCTCAAGTCAGGAATACCCAGAGGGTTAAGCTCATAACCCCTGACATAAGGTTTAACCAGGATATAGTTGGTACCAAACCATAAGGGCAAACAAGGGGCTTCGTTGACTATTTCTTGCTCAGCTTGCTGATACATACTCAGGCGAGTGGCAGTATCCTGCTCAATAGCAGCTTGGCCCAGCAAATTGTCCAGTTCAGAATTGCTATAGCCAAAAACATTATTCTCACTTCCGGTATAGAACAGGTTATCCAAGAAATTATGCGGGTCGGGATAGTCCGCCACCCAGCCAAGCATAAACATCTCATCCTTCTCCTGTTTTACATGATACAGAAAGTCCTCTGGCTCCAGTTGCCTCACTGATACCTCAACGTCAAGATTTTGCCGCCATTCCTGGATAACAGCTCCCAAATAATCAGGTATATCGTTACCATAACCCGAAACAGTGATGGTTATGGGTGGTAAACTTGAAGCATCACCATACTTTGAGGCAGCGATAAATTCCTTTACCCTTTCCACATCATAGTCCAGCCCCTCGAGCCCTTCACTATACCCTGGCATACCCGGAGGCAAAATGCCTTTAGCTTCAGCCATCATATCCCTCAATATCAACCTATTGATGCGTTCCTTATCCACGGCATGGCAAAAGGCGCGGCGGATGTTGACATCGTCGAAGGGAGGCCTGGTAGTATCGAAGCCTATATAATAAAGGCTAAGCTCAGGCGTTATAGCTAATTCTTGATGAAATGGGCTGGATTCGTCCTTAACCCGGTCAATATAATGCATAGAAACAGGAGTGACATCAATTTCGCCCTTTTCATACATAGCCATAGGCATACCAGCCAAGAGATGAAAGGTAACCTGTTTTACTCTGGCTGGCTGGCCATAATAAGCTTGACTGCGCTCCAAGACCAAAAGCTGGCCTGGCTCCCATTCCCTTAACTTAAAAGGACCAGTCCCGTTTGGCTTATACCACCAGTCCTTCCCAGATTCCTCATTAGCCCTATCAACGACGAAGGCAGTGGGGTAAGTCAGCTTGCACAGGAAGTAAGCCTTAGGAGCATCAATGGCGACTTCAAGGGTATAATCATCAAGAACCTTGATTCCTGAGATTTCCTTGGCTCTACCAGCCAGCATCTCTTTGGCGCCAACGATGTCACCCAGGTAAGTAGCTGCTGTCTGAGAGCCAATAGCAGGGTCACAGGCTCGCTCCCAGGAGTACTTAAAATCGGCAGCCTTAACCTCTTTGCCGCTATGAAACTTTACCCCGTGGCGAAGATAGAAGGTATATGTTTTGCCATCCTGGCTTTTCTGCCATCTCTCAGCAATATCAGGCACCACGTTTAAATTCTCATCGAGGCGAACTAAGCCGCTAAAGATTTGCGTAACATAGGCATGCGAGGTCATCTCGCTGGAAATGGCTGGGTCAAGTGTTATGGGGTCAATATCCCAAAGGTTAAGAACACCCTGGCTGGAGGATAATTCCCCGGGCTGACAGCTGACCGAAGGCAGAAGCAATAAAGCGCATATAAGGAGAGGTAACAATACAAATTGCCAGATTCTTCTCATTTTAGAATAAATTCCTGGTTTTCAGATTTAAGTGATTCCTATCACAATTCTTCCCCAAAGGCAAATCATGAAAGGTAAAAGAGTTTTTCACAAGCCCTCTCCTTAATTAACTTTGCTACCTGACCTCTGCCAGGTCCATTCTTCTAAAGCTAAAGCACCGGCTAAAGCCAGCGACGTGGCTAACGCTGATAACACAGCAATTAAGGCCGGATGTAGCCATACCGTCTCAGCTTGAACTATCGAGGCTACCAGTGTTTCTCGCCAGCGAGCATCAAGTCCATCTACATCAAAACCGTAGACCTTGGTTAAGGCTTCATCGTAAGTATTGCCTTGCTTAAGAAGTATTAATAAGTTGAGCATCTTTCTCTGACTATAATTATGCAGGAGGTATTCCACCAGGCTATAGCTCTCAGCGTAAGAAAGATAAGCTTTTTCAGGCTGAGCGGAAAAAGGACTGCACAAGCTGCGCACTGAAATTAGCTTGTCCTCAGAGATAGCTTTATCTAGCCGGGCTTGGAAAGAAGGGTCAAGCTCACCCTGGTTATACATGGCTAACCCCTCATCAAGCCAGGTGGGAAGCCTGCCATAGGGGCTGAAAGTTGCCTGGTGAACGACCAGATGAGTCAACTCGTGAACTAAAGCTGCCTTGCCCCAATCAACTTTGTCTGGTGAAATACCAATGGCAATTATGCCAAATTCAGTAAAAGCAGCACCTCCTGTCCACTCCCGAGGGAAAATCATGGCTCCTTGCAAATCCCCGGCTGAAGCATAAACATATATCTGGATAGGCCTCTCGGGATAGGTGCCAATATCTTGGGTTAACCTGGCGAGCCCTTCCCTACAAGCCACCATTAACTCCCAAACAAAGGAATCATCTCCTTCATACCAGAAAAGTGTTATGTCACCTTCGGTCAAATTTCGCCAGTGGTAGCGATTATCATCAAAATGGATTACAGACGGCGAGGTTTCAACCTCGTTTCCAGAGGCATCTTCAATCGTCCACCAGTACACTACAGCAGCCCCGGGAGGCAAGCTTGATTTCCTCATATCCCACACCCAGCTAGTTTCTATTCTGCTTGCTGGAGCAAAATCTGCCCACCCCTGGCTAACAACCTGAACATAGTTCATCTTATCCACCTGATAATGAAGACGAGCATCCACGATATCGACATTGCTCTCAGCTTCGAGGTTGAAAACAAGTGCAACAGGAAAATGTATCTCTACACTGCTATCCAGGACTGCAATGCCACTATCAACCTGTTCGGTTGTCACCCTGAGCCACAGCGAAGGGTCTCCAGATGCTGTCCTGACCATAGCGAAGGGCTCTTCGCGGAGTTTATCCTGAGCGCTATGAGATTCTTCGCTTCGCTCAGAATGACAGGCAGGATTGCTAATTGAAATATCACTCTGGGCATTGATATGAGAGGGAGCCAGCAATAAAAGAAGGGTCAGAATTACCAAGAGGATACGTTTGGTCATCTCTCTTCGCCTACTTTAGAACGAAGATAGGCAGTGATAAACCCGTCTAAATCTCCCTCCAACACAGCCTCAGCGTCGCTGACCTCGTAGCCAGTGCGATGGTCTTTTACCATTTTATATGGGTGCAGGACGTAGCTCCTAATCTGACTTCCCCACTCAGCCTCAATACGCTTGCCTTTGAGCTTCGCTTCTTCCTCTTCTTTCTTTACACGCCCCAGCTCAAGGAGACGAGTGTAAAGGATTCTCAAAGCAGTCTCCTTATTCTGGTGTTGTGACCTCTGGCTTTGACAGGTAGCTACTAACCCTGTGGGCAGATGAGTCACCCTAACAGCGCTGCTCGTCTTCTGCATATGTTGCCCACCGGGGCCACTGGACCTGAAAGTATCTATTCTTAAATCTTCCGGGCTGATTTGCATAGCCAATTCCTTTTCTGCTTCAGGTAGAACCTCCACTAAGACAAAAGAGGTATGCCTGGCATGGTCAGCATCAAAAGGCGAAAGACGAACTAGCCTATGAACTCCGTGCTCACATTTGAGATAACCATAGGCGTAATCCCCTTTAATTTCCACAATAGTGCTTTTGATGCCCGCTTCTTCACCAGGAGAGACATCCAAAATTTCCGTGTGATAATTATGTTGCTCTGCCCACCTCAGATACATCCTGAGCAACACATTGGCCCAATCCTGAGACTCCGTGCCACCAGCGCCAGCGTGAAGGGCCAGCATAGCATCTCTAGCATCGTAATCCCCACTAAAAATTAACTGGTTTTCTAATCGCTCGAATTGGGAGGTTAATTTCTTCAGCTCCCGCTGTATCTCCGCCTTAAGGGAATAATCACCTTCCTCAACAGCCAAAGCTGCCAGACTATAAAGGTCAGCGACTTCTTTTTCCAGCCCGCGCCAAGTACAAACTAAATCTTTCTTTACCTTGAGCTGGCGCATAATAGCTTTAGCCTTAGCTGGGTCGCGCCAAAAATCGGGGCTAGATAAATCTGCCTCTATCCTGGCAATTTCCCCTTCTTTGTCAGGGATGTCAAAGATGCACCATTATATCTGAGATTCGGCGGCGCAAAGCTTCTAGACTTTCCTTTTCCTCTTGCATTTATGCTCCTTATATTTAGTTAACCGCAAAATTCCTCATAGTTCTCCCTCCCCCTGGCGGGAGGGAGTTAGAAGGAGGGGGAAATCCACCCTCACCTAACCTCTCCCTTCAAGGGAGAGGAATTCTATACAAAGTCGTGCGGAAGACCATTAATCGAACAATTTCCCTTGATAATCCGGCTCAAAGGCCAAGTTGCCACCGGCAGCAAGGTGAGCCAATCGAGTGGGCTCAGGAAGACGATAACCACGACAACACTTCATTACCCAGTTTACAGCCATGGCAAGGTCAATCTTGTGACCTATGGAAACATAAATCGGCTTGGTTCCAATCTTAGTTCTCAGCGCTGCTCCGATAACCTCTCCATTATCAATCAATTCAGCATAGGAAGCAACTTCCTCCCCTACAGGCTCATGCTTGCCACAAAGAACAGATTTAGCACAACCTATAGTAGGCATATCAAGAAAAAGCCCCAAATGTGAGGCAAGCCCTAACCTCCTGGGATGAGCCATACCTTGGCCATCAACCAGAACAAGGTCAGGTGTATTATACAGCTTCTCGCAAGCAGCCAATATTAAAGGGCACTCTCGAAAGGATAATAAGCCGGGTATGTAGGGAAAGGCAACTTCGTTTTCAGCCAATTTAACCTCTACTATGGTAAGTTCAGGATAGCCAAGCACCACCACTGCTCCTCGAGCTATGCCCCGAGAGTCAGGAGAGGATATATCAACACCAGCAACGAGATGTGGATTAATGTCCTCATTCTCAGTCGCCACCTCTCCTGCCAACCTTAATTGTATCTCTTTAGCTTCAGCCAGGCTCACATCCCACCTATGTAATTTGTTTACTTTCATCTTACAGCTGAATTATAAAGTATTTTCCCCTTGAGGCAAAGAAGTGTACTCGTTCACGTGATTAGTAACACATTACCTCCTTGCCTTGTCATCACGAGGGTAATCCGAACAAACTTGGAACAGGCTCCATAATCCCGTAGTCGCCACACCACCACACCTTGGTCGGGGACAAGCCCCGACCCTACGAGATATAACCGTAGTGGCGGGGTTCATCCCCGCCTTATTCTCGCAATGGCAAGGAAGGAAGTCGAGTGTCGCTGATCATAGAACATCAACACGAACGAGTACAGGGTCTTTACCCATAATTTACATTTCTATTATACTATGTCGGAAGTAAAAGTTAATTGAGGGTGTTTAAAAACGTAGTTGCCCAATTTATTGGGCGACTGTGCCTGATAAATCAGGCAACTACGAAAATCTTGGGGGTGAATGGGTATTAAAACTGGATGAGGTGAATTCAGTTTTGAAGCTAAGGCAAAATTAAACAGCCTAGTTAATTAAAAAGGAGGGATTATAGAAATGAATAAAGGAGCAAAAGCGGGCGAAAAGAGGGCTCTACCTGGAGAAAAGGCGAAGGAGCTACTCAGTCTAAGGAATAAGTATGTTCCCAAAGGTGTATTTCAAATAGGTCCTCTTTTTATTTCCAGGGGCAAAGGAGCCAGGGTGGAAGATGTAGACGGGAATGAGTATATCGATTTTGCCGCTGGCATATCGGTTCTTAATGTAGGACATTGCAATGATAGGGTTGTTTCAGCAATAAAAGAACAGGCAGATAAACACCTGCACACTTGCTTTCATGTATTGATGTATGAGTCCTATATTAAATTAGCCAGGAAACTTTGTGAGATAACACCCGGCGATTTCCCCAAGCAGACCCTTCTGGTAAATTCTGGAGCTGAAGCAGTTGAGAATGGGATAAAAGTGGCCCGAAGGCATAGTGGTAAGTGGGGTGTAATTACGTTCGAGAATGCATTTCATGGCAGGACCACACTTACAATGGGGTTGACCAGCCAAGTAAAGTATTACAAGTTTGGCTTTGGTCCATTCGATCCTGGCATTCAACGGGTTCCTTATGCTTATTGTTACAGATGCCCCCATAACCTAACTTATCCTGACTGTGGTATACACTGTCTCCAGAGAATTGAGCATAGTTTTATTAGTTATGCGTCGTCTGAAGAGATTGCGGCAATCCTTGTAGAGCCAATCTTAGGGGAAGGAGGTTATGTTATACCACCGGCAGAATTCCTCCAGGGATTAAGGAAAATATGTGATGATTATAATATCCTGTTCATAGCTGACGAAGTACAATCAGGCATGGGGCGTACAGGGAAAATGTGGGCCATTGAGCACTTCACTGTGGTTCCTGATATATTGCTATCGGCAAAAAGCCTAGGAGGAGGATTGGTCTTGTCAGCCACGATAGGTAGAAAAGACATAATGGATTCAGTTGATATAGGAGGGATAGGCGGGACTTTTGGAGGTAACCCCTTATCTTGCGTTGCTGCCTTAAAGGCAATAGAAACAATTGAGGAAGACAAGCTTTTACACAGAGCAACTAAATTGGGTAAAATGGCTAAAGATCGACTCGCGGGTATGAAGGAAAAATATGACATCATAGGAGATGTGAGGGGTCTGGGATGTGCAATTGGTGTTGAGTTAGTAAAAGCTCGGGAAACCAAAGAGCCAGCTGCTGCAGAGACCAAAGCTATACTTAAGAAATGTCATGAGCATGGTCTGATAATAATGTCATGTGGACCATTGCACAATGTTCTTCGCCTTATGTCCCCCTTGGTAATCACAGAAGGAGATATGGAAAGAGGACTAGCTATAATGGAGGACGCCATAAGAGAAGCAAATGAAACAATATAATAGCTAAAGGCAAAAGAAAAGATGGATGGATTTTACAATAAGGTACTGCATATCAATCTCAATCAGAGGTCATTTGAAGAGGAAGCCATTAATGACGAAGTTTATCGAGAATACCTGGGAGGTAAGGGGCTGGGTACTTATCTTCTGCTGAACAATACAAAGGCAGGAGTCGATCCTCTATCAGAAGGCAATGCACTCATTTTCGCTACAGGACCAGCTACAGGCACAGCAGTCTGGGGGTCATCCAGATACGGAGTGTTCACAAAATCTCCTTTGACAGGATTATATGCCGAGTCCTATGCTGGGGGTAGAGTAGCTGAACCGTTAAGCAGAACAAGCTATGACGCAATTGTGATACAAGGGGCTTCTAAAAATCCTATCTACCTTGAGATTTCCGATAAGGGTGTGAAATTTCACAATGCCTCTCATATCTGGGGCAAGGATACTTATGAAACAGAAGACATTATACATCGAGAAGTTGGGGTAAAAAATGCTGGAATTGCTGTTATAGGGCCTGCTGGTGAAAATCTGGTGAGGTTTGCCTGCATTGAAAATGACTATTGGAGGTCAGTCGGCAGATGTGGGGCTGGAGCTGTAATGGGCTATAAGAAAATCAAAGGCGTTGCCTTCCATGGAAATAAGGAGAGGAAAGTAGCCAAGCCCGATTTACTCAGCAAATTATATAAGGAAATAAGAGATATAGGTAAAGAGGACCCTGGAGCGAAGAAATACAGGGAGATGGGAACACTGCAGATGGTGCCTGTTATGAACAAAGTTGGCGCATTTCCTACCAGGTATTGGCATGCAGGAACCTATGATAGATGGCAGAACTTGACCATGGATGCATTGCGGGAGAAATGCAAGGTGAGGCCGCATGCATGCCCAAGCTGCTTTATGGGTTGTGGACGGTTAACCGAAGTGCTTGAAGGGCGGCACAAGGGGCTAAAAGAGGAAATAGACTATGAAACTGTGGGTAGTTTTGGTGGACTTTGTATGATAGACGATATTACGGAGATTTTGTATCTAAACGATATATGGGACAGGTTAGGTATGGATACCATAACTGCAGGTAATCTTTGTGGCTTCACCATAGAGGCTTCTCACATTAAAAACATCGAAGAGAAAATTGAGTATGGTGATATTGACAGCATCGCTGCTTTGCTAAGCAAGATAGCCAGAAAAGAAGGAATTGGAGCTACTCTGGCTGAAGGTATAAAACATGTCAGCAAGGTGTGGGGCCTAGAAGATTTGGCTATCCATGTTAAAGGATTGGAACCCCCGTCCTATGACCCCAGGGTTTTAACAGGAATGGGATTAGCATTTGCCACTTCGGATAGGGGTGCGTGTCATTTAAGAGCAACCATTTATAAAGCAGAGCTTTCAGGAATGATAGCTCCAGACCAAATCGAGGGCAAAGCAGAGATATTCATTGACTTCGAGGATAGACATACACTTTTTGATGCTTTGATTATCTGCAGGTTTTTTAGAGACCTGTATCCCTGGGAAAAGATTTCAACCATTATAAGTGCCACCACAGGAAGGGAGTTAGATAAAAGGCAATTGCAAAAATTGGCTTCAACTATTACAAATAAAGCCAGAGAGTTTAACCTACGTGAGGGGATGGATAAGATGGCTGATACATTACCAAAAAGATTTTTTGAACAGAAGCTTGAGGATAGTGGTAAAGTGCTTCCAAGGACCGATTTTGACAGGATGCTATCTGACTATTACAGGCTTAAAGGGTGGTAAACGTCTGGCAATACAAACATCGGGGTGAGAGGATTTGAACCTCCGACCACCTGAACCCCATTCAAGCCCTAGAAAAGGCGAAATCCGCTTGCCTCCTTTCGTCACGAAGTTTATCACTAAGCAAAGACTGGGGTCAGATGGGAAGAGGATTTGGCAAGTAAGAACAATATTGGCAGTTTTATTTGTCACCTTGAATCTGCCAATGTCCTGGCGTCTTCAATATATTTAGCTGTTTCTTTAATTCTGCGCTCTACATCCTGGACTGGTTGGCAAAAACCTAAGTAAAAACAATGACCGTGGAGGAAATCCGCTCTCGTGTGATATCTACCTATAAGCTCTTCATCTATTTCTTCATCAGTTACCGCCAATTGGTGCAACTTATCAGTTGTTTGGGGAGTGAGTTCTGGCTCTTCACCTGTCCTTGCCAATATTAAGGCATTAGTAGCCCTCACTGTAGCTCCCCAGGCTTTCTCAGCAGCGTCCCTCAACCTTCCCCTTCGAAGCTCTTCCATAGCCTCTTGGTGGAGACCTTCAGCATCCTTAAAAATGGCTTCTACTCTCTGATCCATAGTTATCACTCAAACTTCGCCCAAAAAGGCAAAAATCGCTTGCCACCTTGTGTGCGAGACTGTAGCAGACATGAGGTGAGAAAACCAAGTGGGCTGGAAATTAGCTATTTATGCTTTATGGATTAAATTCATTTTGTATTTTGGGCAGCATCCAGTGCTGTAGCGTGTGAATTGAGTTTGTTTGCAAATTGTTAGCAAAACTTAAGAGCTCCTGGGTATCTAAAAAAATAGGTCCGCTCCAGTTAAAGCGAACCTATTTTCCCTGTGCACTCTAGCACAGGTTTAAAAAAGAAACGAGGGAAACTTTCAAGGTTAATAAAGAAGGATGGTCTACAGAGGATTCCTCTAATTCCAACATACTTAGAAATATTTAACTGTAGCAAAGCACACATCCCAGTTTCCATCTACGCTATGGCCCACTCCTCAGTTTTCTCATGAATTAAAAATTCCGTTTCTTCTAATTCAGCAAGGCAAGTTCCGGAGCAACAACGCCAGCTCCTTTACTCCTGCTTGCCATTATCAATTGAGTCCCGATAAACACCAAAAGAAATATATTATTTCGACACCTAGAATCATTTAAGCCTGATATATACCCAGCGCAGATAGGATAATCATTGCTGCAATCCAGAGTGAGAGCAATGCCCACCCGTAAGCTCTAGGTTTCTCCTTGAGATATACTATAGCTGTAACTATCAGTGCCACAAAGGCACAAGAACAACCTAATACTACCCCAAACTGGATAAATCCATCGCCACTGGTTAAATGATGCAGCCAGAAGTGTCCTCCTGGAAAACCTCCCCCCACTTCCTGCCACACAGCCTCAGCTGTCTTTCCCTCCCAAATTGAGTAAAAAAGATAGTGGGGGTTCATAATATTGCTATCTGGAAACTCCGTGGCTACTACTGGTCCTATGGCACAGATCATCGCCGCTGCAATGGAAAGCCAATAGATACACTTTCCATAAACAAGCTGCGGACGAGATTGTGTAAAAGAATTTTTAGTTTCTTCCATAGGTCTTACCTCCCGCCCTGAAGTTTGGGGAATTTACCTATTATAGCGAGGACAACTCCTGTCATAATAATTAACAATACTACTACGTGGACTGCCCCAGGAACACTAGAGATATATCCTAAGCTTACTAATCCTTTGGTTACCAGCCCAAAGCTTGAAAAAGCCATTATCCCAATCAATATGTACCTTATGGATTTGGCCCTGACTCTAATTAACACATGTGCTCCTATTATTCCGCCCATAACCTGTCCCACCAGCCAGGGGGCTACAAACAATGGAATTATCGCCCCAGCGAGCAGATAAGGCCATATGGCTATACAATCCCCCATGCCGATTAGGATTCCACTAGAAGCAGCTGCCACCTTAAGTGGGACTTCCATTATAAGGTTCATCGTGGGGACTATTGCCCATCCCGCTCCTAAACCAAAAAAACCAGAAATCAAGCCAACCCCACACATAGTCAGGAGTCCCCATCCAGCTCTGGTTACTTGGTAATCAACAACTTTTTCCAGAGATTTTTCATAGTAAGGCTGAGTCAATCCTAATCATTGAGTAAAGCGATCTACCTTCTTTACTTCAGGCCACTCCCTTTTCACACCTCCCCAAAAGAAGTAGAGAGCAAGCGCCAGAACAATACCCCCAAGTGCTATTCTAATAATTCCTTCGCCAGTCGCTCCCATCCGGTTGGCTACCCATAACGCACCCTGAGCACCTATGAAACCACCTATCCCATAACCACAGCAGCAATAGATGGAAAGTTTAAGATTGCCTACCCCGCTTTTCATAAACGGCCCTGTAGATACTAGCCCACTGAACATTGCTACTATCAGACCTGTTCCTCTAATTATTAGGCTGTCAACAGGTGTGAAAGCCAACATGATGGGTGTGAATATAACTCCGCCGCCGATCCCAGCAAGGACAGCAATCATGGCAATTGCAAAACTCAGCAAAAAGAATCCAAAAAGTAATCCAGTTATGCTGGTTAGAGCCATACCTCCTGGAGGTATGGCTGCTCCTTTTGATATTAGGAGCAGAGCTATATATGACATAGTAACCACGGCCACCATTACACTTAGTTCAAGCCATGGAGATTTAAGCAACCTATTCATACGTTTAGTTGACAAGGCATTGATCAACAAAAAATGAACTTAGGGGAATCCGCATTGGAATTAACAGTTACTCACATATATCCCAACTTGCGCAGCCTAGCCATTGCTTTTTCCTTATCCTGTCTCCTGCCCGCTCTTTCAGGTATATGTTCAAGGTCCTGTTCCCAGGCAGGCACACCAACTACCGTTGGATTGCTGGTAGTTCTTGCTCCCAAGGAACGGTAACCTATTTCATAAAGTGAGCAATAGGGAATGTTATATAATTTGATGGTATCCCATTCCTCTCTTTCTGTGAAATGCAAAATCGGACATATCCTGATGTGTTCTGGTACTAAGTAACCACCTTCCTTTTTTGTGAAGTATTCATCGTGTTTCCTTGCTGGTTGCTCATCCCATCGAAGAGCCACGAACATAGCTTTTATATTGTTTTCCTCAAGGAATTGATTGAACACGACTGTCTTCATCAGATGATTACCTGCCTCAGATTCTGCTTCAAACGTGAAGGAATCCTCCTCAAACCCAATTCGCTTAAGTTCGGCTTGATTCCGCTCGTTTAAATCCTTCACTTTAACGATATTGCCCAAGTGACTTTGACAGCACTTAAGCACATCAAAGTTACAACACCAGACAAGCTCTATGCTCCATTTTTTCGAGGTCTTAATCAAGAAATCTGTGATTTCTGGAAATGCATCACCTTCGTCAATTGTCATAACCTTAGGAAGGTCGATGTTACCCTCCAAACATACCTGACGAATTATCCAGAGGTTCGTAGTGCTATCCTTACCACCTGTCCATGTGATAGCCATATCAGCGGGGTTAAACTTTTTGAATGCTTCGCGGACTACCTCTTTCGATTTCTCAACTAATTCGACACACCTCTTTGCTTTCTCTTGCTCTGTCATTTTGATTCTCCTTTGTTTTTATTTCTTGCTAACTGAGCCATCTTCTCACCTTGGGTTTCAATTTATTTTTTAAGTCTTCAGCCGCAGGTGATGTATCAACTATATTATTCAATTCCTTTGGGTCTTCTTTGAGGTCATATATTTCCCAAGTATCAAGGTTTGCTCGGTATATTACTTTAAGCTCCTTCTCCCGATAAAAGTAAACGTCCTTTTCTATATCACCTCCTTTTTGACTTCTCTGGTCAATAGCTTCACCAAAAACACCTCTTTCAGGATAATCCTCAAGAGGAAGAAGGGAGTTGCCTACAAAGTTTCCCACTGGTTCAAGCCCAAAGAGGTGTACTATAGTCGGTGGTATATCAACATTGCTAACTAAGGTGTCACAAACCCCACTCCTATCGGTTCCATATATAAGTAGTGGCATATCTATAAGCTCAGAATACATCTTGTTGTCATGGGAGAGACCACCATGCTCATTGAACTCATCACCGTGGTCACTGGTTATGATAACCAGCGAATCTTTTAAGATGCCTAGTCTTTCTAGAGTGCTAAAGAACTCTTGAACGTATGTATCTACTTCCCGAACATGTGCGTTATAAAGGTTCTTTAAAAGCTCCACCTTTCCGGGGTCGGAAACATCCCTCTTCAGGAGTGTATTTTTAAACAGGCTGTACATTTCACCCTGACTAATAGTAACGGACGGGTTTACCATCTCGACATATTTTCTTTCAGGAACATATGGCTCATGGATATCCATATAGTGCAACCATAGGAAGAAGGGTTTATATTTCCCTCCTCGGCTATATGACGATAGCCATTCAGTCACCTTACTGTTAATTGCATCTCCCCTTATATATGGGATCTTGGAGTCAACTTCCTCCTCCATGGAATCATAAAAAACATCCCAGCCCCGGTTCCAGCCGAGAAAATCACTAAGATATGGGTTTGAGTGGAATGCGGCGGTTACAATCCCAGCCTTCTTAAGTGGTTCAGAAATTAAGGTCCTGTTAGGTGAAAATCCCCTTGGTTTGCCATATTCTAAGTAATAAGAGGAGGTCAATATCCCTGGAAATGACGCTTGCGTATATGGCCCACTGGTCTGTCCCTTAGTGAATCTAATACATTCATCCTGCAAGGAGTCAATAAATGGAGTCAGCCCTTTTCCGTCACCATAGCATCCCAGGGCATCTTTTCTTAATGCATCTATTGTCAATAGGATAACATTCTTCATTGCTCTCTTCTCTCACTTTGATAATACCTAACCAAAATATCCACTACTTCCTTTCTACTGAATTGCTCAGGCGGTCGCTCTCCCCTTATAAGCATCTCACGAAGCTTTGTCCCACTAATCAGTAGATGGTCTTCGTTTTCATGAGGACATGTCTTGAAGGAAGTCATTGAACCACACTTGTTGCACCAGAAAGCTACATCCAACCTGAGCGGTTTTATATACAGATCTCCAGGATTCAATTGGTCAAAAATCTTCTGAGCATCAAAAGGATCATAATAGTTACCCACACCAGCATGGTCTCGCCCTACGATTAGGTGGCTGCAACCATAATTCTGGCGAATGATAGCATGCAGTATCGCCTCCCTTGGTCCAGCATACCGCATTTCCATGGGATAAACTTTCAACACTACCCTATCTTTAGGATAATAGTTATCTAGGAGCACTTTATAGCACTCCATTCGCACCTCAGCTGGAATGTCACCCACCTTTAGCTTACCCACAATGGGATGAATGAGAAGGCCATCGCAGACTTCCAGAGCAATTTTCGTCAGATATTCATGAGAGCGATGCATAGGATTTCGAGTTTGAAAGGCAGCTATGCTTGTCCAGCCTTTATCAGCAAATATTGGCCTTGTTTCTGCTGGCCGGGCAAACTCAGGAAATCTCTCAGCATAGTCACCTTCGCTGAATACCATTACCGGTCCTCCCAGGTAAACTTCACCTTGCTCATATATTTTCTTGACCCCAGGATGCCGCTCATCATCCGTACCAAAGACCTGAAGGGCTTCCGCCCTCTTATCATAGGAGTATTTCTCTTCAATAAGCATACTTGCTATGACTTCATTATTGTCCGAATTGACTAATGCAACCTTCTGACCTTCTTTAACCTTATCAGCTTCCTCTTTGGAAATGGAGAGGGTAATGGGAATAGGCCAGAGTAAACCATTCCTTAAACGCATCTCTTTGACAACTCTTCTATAGTCTTTTTCTCCCAGAAAGCCCCGCAAAGGATTGAAAGCTCCCATCGCCAACATAGTAAGGTCAGATACATCTTTTGATCTCAACCTGACCTTGGACAGCGTCTCAGCCTCCACAAGACCTTCTTTGCGTTCTTCCCCAACAACTAATAACGAGAGTAATCTGCCCCCGTGTGGAGGAACTAAACCAACCATCAGTAGCCTAGACTATCGATTCGCCTGCGCACAGCTTGCTCAACCCTCGGAGCATAAACCTTCTCAGTTTGAGGTTCACCCTTCTCTTGTAATTTAATGTTTCCCTTTAAACCTGCATAGTCAGGCCCATAGCGGTATGCTCGGGCGATATAGTTGTTCCGTCCATAAACAGATGATTGATGGAAAAATGGACTGGTGAATTCCCAAACCATATCGTGCTCAGGGGTAACCTCGAAAATTCGCCCTGTTGTGGTTTCGCAGATCAAGGTATTCCCATTAAGTAAGCGCTGACAGCCACCCATAATCGAAGAGTAGAAATTGGAACGAGGTGTATCCTCGTATGCCCATATCATCTCACCACTCTTTGGGTTAATCTCCAGTGCACGAGAGAAACCCATAGGATAGATAGTAGTGTGCATACCGTTATCGAATAGTAGAATATTACCATTCTCCAGAAATGTTGGGGCATTTTGATGTGCTATTTCGTCACGACCCCATCTCCACTTGATTTCACCAGTATTCCTGCCAACAATGGCAATAGTATGAGTTCTTGAGAAGCTAGTCAGGATATTTCCGTCAGGCATGACAACACAAGCATTAGCATGTGTCCACTCACTCCGAGGACAGAAAGGACAAATAAAATCCACCTCAGGATCCAGGTGCTCATACGCCAGCCACTCCCATACTACCTTGCCTTCAACTGTAATCTCTTGAAAGGAATCCGCCCACATAACTCCTTTTAGCTCAGTTCCAGCGAGTCCACCCTTAACCTTAACTGCGATGTCACTGGGCACTGGCACCCACCTGAGAATCATCGTGTTACCATTTTTCATGCGGTAAAAGGTGTGGTGCATGTATTTGTCCTCATACCTCCAAACTAGATTACTATCCCAATCTACTTCAAGCAGCACTCCCCCAGCACCTTCAAATTTGGCAAGGGGTCCATCGCTTACTTGACCAGCATAAAGCAGGTTACCATTCGATAAAAGAATTCCATGTAGTGCCGGTGAATATGGCATCCTCCAGCAGTGAACGACACAACCTCGCATATCAATCAACCACACATCCTCCCCTCCTATGGGGGCAAAAAGAGTGTACCCATTGTATGCCTTAGATGGGCCGTAAAAAGTTACAGAATGCTCATTTAATGCTTGAACTGTGCCAAAAGTTTTATGGATGTCCTTTACAACCAACATCGACTTTTTATCGCTCATTTTAATCCCCTTTGATTAAAGTCTAAACAATTACCAAATTAGCTTCAAGTTTGCGACAGATGTCACCCCCATTTCGCCAAGGCAGGGCTCAATAGAAACACTTACTTACCTCCTTCTATCATCCCGCTCCAATTATCGGTATCTCAAAAATTTTGCCTGCTATGCATATAATGGCAAATGCGGTAAATACGACAAAAGATATAATGGTGAATATCTGTACGCCTCTGCTTGGATAAAATTGTTTATCTTCCTTAGGTATCCCCTTAACACAATAATAGTAGTTAAGGAAGTAGATGACTGGAGCTATAAAATAAGCTAGTGCACCGCCGACAAGCACCACATACACCGGTTTTGGTACACCTGCAATGATTATCACTGCAGCAATTAACGAGTACATCATGACAATCCGCCAAAGATTATACTCTGAATACCACTTTCTCTGAACTTCCGGCGTAAGTTCTTCCTTAGAATAACCGCTTAAATTGGCGGTTCTTTTGAAAAGGTTCCGGCAACATGCAGCGCAAACCCGTGGCCAACCATCGAAATAGTTAAATGATGTACTAAAGAGGGCAGCAAAGGCCCCTGCCAAAAATATACCCATCATCCAAGGACCAACACTCAGCGTATAGATCTTCGCTATCTCCCCCATCACATTGGTACCTTCGACTGCACTTGGATACATAGTCACAGCAGCTAGGCACACAAATATTATGACTGTTAAGGCTGAAACTATGTGCCCCACACGAAAGTCCCAGATTGCCGTCCTATACCACTTTCTAATGTACTCCTTAGTATGAGAGGGAAGTCTGGAAATATCAAATTTAAAATCCTCCATGTTGCTAGCACCAGCAGTAGATCTAGTAAGGCCAGCTTCGTCTGCAATCCTTCTTACATAAACTAATCCCTTCCCCTTTACACATGTCCACTCCGAGGCTTGTAAGCTCACATCAATCCCCGTAGGCAGAAGCCCGAGCCATGCTGATATGATTAACCAAGAGCCATGTGGCGCGTCGTATATAAAAAGGTGAGTTAATCCCTCCAAGGGCGGTGGAGTTATAGCAAATACAACAATAGCCGAAACCATAAGAATACCAGCCATTATTTTAGTAATAAGTTCAAGTATTTTGTACTTGCCCATTAGCAGAAGTCCTACCGAAAGAC
This sequence comes from Dehalococcoidia bacterium, assembly GCA_030605665.1. The sequence continues at coordinate 20,174 of JAUWHW010000028.1, forward strand.
TCGCCAACAACAACCCATAAACCCACGTGTTCAGCGGCGCTCCTAGATATACCGTGAAGAAAAAATAACACACAGCAGAAGCAGCAATTAATCTCCCCGCTTGTCCCACAGCACACTGAATTAGCGTTGCTATAAGAACGTACCAAACAGGCCATTTGCCTCTAGCCGTAGCATATGCATCCAATATAGACTTCCCTGTGGCATTAGTGTATCTAAAAGCCATCTCAAACCCATAATACTTGAAAATATACGCTGCTGGTATACACCACAACAGCGCATATGCAAAACGACCTCCAGCCGTAGGAGCCATAACTAAGTGACTAGTCCCGACACCTGTCATCATTAAGAGTATACCCGGGCCAAAATGCTTTAGCTGGGACCAGACATCCATCTTTGGAATTTCCAGTTCTTTTTCCCAGTTAATTCTTTCTGTTATATCTTTCATATTCATTCTAAACTGCCTTCTTTTTAAATAGCCTCTTTTCTAAAAGCATCAGGACCATATATACGGTTCACCAGTTCAAACCTTTTAGGGTCTAAATCTCGCCCACTCAAACCTGCATAATCAGGCCCATAGCGGTGAGCTCGAAACATAGAATTGATCCATCCGTGATGGCCAGCCAAACAATAGAAGGGATTCACAAACTCCCAGGCCATCTCACCTTCATAGGTTACCTCAAAGATCCGCCCAGTAAGAGACTCACAGATCAAGGTATTGTCGTTGGGTAAGCGCTGGCAACCGCCCATAACCGGAGTATAAAAATCACTCGGGGGGTCACTCTTGTATTCCCACTCAATCTTTCCAGTAGTTGGGTTGACCTCCACGATCCGACTGTAGGTTGGGCCGAAACCGGCACGATGTGCCCCATTGTCAAATATCAAAACATTGCCGTTATCCAGCATAGAGGCATCATGCTGATGAGCGATCTCACCACGACCCCACCTCCACTTAACGTCGCCAGTATCTTTGTCAATAATGACAACAGTATCAAGATAACGCAAACTGAGTAAGATATCTCCTTTAGACAGGCCAAAAACTGAGTTTATATAGGGATAGAGGTCACGCAATTCCAAGGGACACATAATATCTATCTCAGGGTCCAAGTGTTGATATGGAAACCATGCCCAAACTTCCTCACCAGCCGGGTTCACCTCTTTAACGACGTCTCCCCACATGATCCCCTTTAGCTCGGTCCCCGGCAAGCCACCCTTAATCTTAGCAGCGATGCCGTGAGGCACCTGTCCACCTGGGTCATAAGAATTAAACAGAGTATTTCCGTTATCCAGACGATAAAAATCATGTCCTTGATATGGAGGCTCGCATTTCCATACTAGGTTACCTTCCCAATCGACTTCCAGTAGTAATCCGCCCATCCCCGCAAATTCTGGTGTTAACTTCATTTCCTGAGTAGTCCTAAATTGGCAGGCGCCAAGTAGGTTACCATTAGGTAAAAGGACTCCATGTAACCCCGCTGGGTATGGCATCGTCCAACGATGGACAACATAACCTTGCATATCAATTAGCCACACATCTGTTCCCCCTCGCGGCCAGAATAGCGTATACCCATTGTATGCCTTCGATGGGTCGTAAAAAGTTACAGAATGCTCACTTCTTCGTTTGACACTCACATAGTTATCCTCCTCAAGCTCAGTAGAAACGCCCTTTAGTGCTTCAACGGCATCAAAAGATTTACGAAACTCCTTTAGAAAACCAACAGCGATTTTCTTTTATCACTCATTTTAGTGCATCTTTCTTGTTATACTTAACCCTGTCCATTTGCTTAAGTATTGGAGAATTGCCAGAGTAATGGCCACAATCACCATTAGTTTCAGAGTAGTGGCACATGCCAACCCTGTTTGCCCATACGATATCATATCGAAGATATATACCGCAGCTATGTCAAATCCTGGACAGACAAGAAAGATCAGATCATTTAAGGCTATCATTGTACGCATAAACCCATACATGAATCCGTATATGAATGCAGGGAAGATAATAGGCAAAACTATTCTCCTAAAGGTTGTGATAGTGCTGGCTCCCAAATTCAAAGAGGCCTCTTCGACTTCAATACTAAGCTGCCCGAGTTTAGCAATTCCTGCTTCCCCGCTTACCGCCAGACGTCGGAACGCAGCGCAAAGAACCATGATTATCATTGTTCCAGTGAGTACTAAAGGTGACTTATTGAAAGCTAATAGATAACCGATTCCCAGAACAGTACCAGGGAGAGTAAATCCCGCTAGAGATATTCCTTCGAGAGCATCTCGACCTTTAAACTTTCCCCGCACAACTACATAGGCTAGTAAAATGCCCAATATAGCAGCAAACAGACCGGCAAGAAGGGAAATCTTTACACTATTAGTGAGTGCCAAGTTACTACGGGAGTTTAAGATATGGCTGAGGGTAAATGTATTGTCCACGCCCAGGAGCTGCGTGAATGCTCCCACTCCAGCTATTACAAAAACAAGTAAATTGAGGCCACATATGATAAAAGAGACACTAAGCATTGGTATTAAAATCTTCCGACCTATATGTCTGGGGTCCGCAGCCACAGGCTTACCACCGATGGTAGTATAAGCTTTACCCCTGAGCAGATAGTTTTGCATAATGAAAACGACTGCACAAGGGAGAACTAAAAACATGGATAAAACAGCAGCCATGTTGAAGTCGGCTTCACCAGTAATCATAGTATAAGTATCTGGCGCCAGGAATGGGGTTCGCCCGCCCAAAAGTTTCAGATTCCCAAATGCCGACATAGTCAGAACAAAAACTATGAGAGCCGCCTTCAGAAAACCTGGAGTTAGTAAAGGAATGGTAATACTGCGCAAAATCTTTCCCTCTGTAGCCCCCAAATTAGCAGCACTATCCTCTAAATTTGGATTAAGAGAGCTAAGGGTACTCTCAATCATTATGTAAGCTAGGGGAACAAATGCAAGTGTCTGGGCAATAACACATCCATCAAATCCATAGATATTCCAACTAAGCCCAAATGCCTGGGTGATTATTCCTCTTTTCCCCAGAAGCATTATTAAGGAAAGGGAAAATATGTAGGTTGGAGCTAGTAGCGGTAACAACGTGAGCACTCTTAAAGGTGTACGAAGATATACAGGCCCTCGGGTAGTCATATAGGCAATACAAAAAGCAGCACCTATACATAGCGATAAGACCACTATACCAAGAAATAAGCTATTAAAAAGAGAACGATAGTAGTAGCTATGACTTATGAAATCCTTATAATACTCTAAAGTAAATCCCTCCGGACCGAGCACACTCTTTACCAGCACTGCAACAATGGGCCAAATGAGAAAGATGGCTAGAAGCAAGAATAATAGACTGCCTATACTGTTGATGGTATGTGCAGCCAAAAAATCCTTTATATTTTGCCATACCGCCCTTAGGTGAACTAATGCTCTCGCCTCTGCCATCTCTTCTTTCCTGATTAATGGCTCTCCTTATTAACTCGGCTCTGGCCGCCCCACCAAAAGTCTATCTTTCCACTCATCACAAAGTCTGTCTCTATTATCGTACGCCCATTGAATATCTACGTCGGGGATCCACGTGGGTATACCTCCAAAAAGTTCACTGGGGATGTCGGGAAATCTCGTTATATAACCCTGCGCAGCGCGTAACTTTGCATTTTCCCGACCTCCAAATAAATCCACAATTTTCTCGCAAGTGTACAACTCTTTGCACCCCTTGAGAATAAAGAGGCCACTTATATCATAAGCGGTTCCTTCCTTAGGAACTGACCACACAATAGGATAACCCACCTTAATTCTATCCAAAACCTTCGCATGCGAAGTGATGCCCAGCATAAATTCCCCCTTGCCCACAAGCTCACTGGGAGCATTACCACTCCTGGTGTAATGGTGGACATTTTTGTCCAGTGCTTCCCAGTATTCCCATCCCGCTTCTTCTGCCTCAGTTCCTGTCTTACCTTCATTGAAGCCATAGAGCGTTATAAAGGCATAAACCATCCTAAAGGCAGTGCCAGAGGTCGTTGGAGAAGGCATAACAATCTCACCTTTCCACTTGGGATCGAGAAGGTCATCCCAACTCTCAGGCATTGCGTAACCTGCTTCGGCAAGCAAATCCTTATTACCCACCAAAACGAAGGTAGATACATGCTCACTCCACCAACAGTTATCAGGATCTTTGTATATCCCTGCATCTCGCCATATTGGGGAATCATAGGGTATAGTCCATCCTTCGCGTTTAGCCAAAGCCAATTCTGAGCCACATGCCTGAAGAACCGCGTCCGCATGAAAATTAGGAGCTTCAGCAATCAATCTAGCACGAGCTTCTCCGCAAGATAAGCGTTGCACAAAGACAGTCACACCTAACTTTTCTTTAATAAGGTCGGTATGCTGTTCATTGATATCCGTAGTCCCGCACATGTACGCCCTTATTGATTTTGCGAGTTCCTCTTCCTCAACCGGTGGAGCTTCCTCTTCAACCAGCGGAGCAGGTGCACACATGGGAAGAGCAAAAGTCATCAACAAACAAACAAACAAACTCACACTAATTAACCATTTCGATTTCATGATTTCTATTTTTCTCCTTTCTTAATATTTTTTCTTCAGTCTTTCCCGAATGTCACTCAGTCTTTCCTGAGAGCCAATTCTTCATCGGCATCACCTCCTTACATAGATAATTTCTCCCCCAACAACTGTTTTTTCGACCTTTATATCCTTAATGGTATCAGGGTCAACCTTAGTGGGGTCGTCGGAAAGCACAACAAAATCGGCCAATTTCCTTACCTCAATAGACCCTTTTATATTCTCCTCAAAGGATGCATAAGCGCTTCCAAGGGTATAAATCCTGATGGCGTCCTCCACCGAAATTTTTTGTTCAGATCCAAGAACGTCTCCACTCTTGCTTTTTCGTGTTACCATACCTTGAATTCCGAGAAATGGATCAATTGGTTCAATCTCATCAGCGTGCCCTGCTACCGGAATTCTGTAGTCAAGGAAAGACCGATATGCAAACATCATGGAGGTTCTAGATCCACACAACTCCTTTATCATATCCCCTTTCTCGTAGATATATGTATGTGGAATCGCCACAACACCTAATTCTTTTATTCTTTTTAGTATTCTTGGATTTACAACAGTGCAATGTTCGATTCGATGTCTGTGATTCACCCTTGGCAATTTATTCAATGCTTTTTCATAGGAATCTAGGAGCATATCAATCGCTCTATCTCCATTCGCATGCACAGCAAGTTGGAATCCTGCCTCGTGAGCCTCAAATATCTTATTATCTAATTCCACCTGTGTCATTGCTGGCTGAGTTCCATAATCATTCGGTTTCCCTTCGTAAGGTTCATACAAACATGCCGTCCCTGCCTGGATTGATCCATCGAAAATTATCTTTATAGCTCCTAGCTTGAGTCTATCGTTACCAAATCCAGTTTTTAGGTTTAACTTCTTAAGATATGGTAGATTATCAACCCATAGCATTAAGTAAATTCGCATAGGCAGCCACCCATCTTCTAAAGCATCCTGATATAGCCTTAGAATCACTGGGTCAACCCTGGCATCCCCGACACTGGTAATGCCTACACTCAAGTATTTTTCACACTGTAAAAAAAATAGTTTCTTATCTTCTTCCTTTGTTGGTGGTGGGACTAATGATACTGAAGAAAGAGAAAATATAAAGTGAGCTTCATCCCAGCACACTCCTGTTAATTCTCCATTTTCATCTCTATCAAATTTTCCTCCAGGAGGGTCAGGGGAATCTTTTGTAATCTTCGCAATTTCTAGAGCCTTGGAATTTGCAACACCTATATGCCCACTCGCAACAATATAAATTGGATGTTCTGTTGACGCCTTATCCAAATCCCAGCGTGTTGGATGTCTCTTTTCTGCAAGTTTCATACAGTCATATCTTCTACCTTCTATCCATTTTCCCTTCGGTGTTGTTTTTGCTCTTTCTCTCAAAGCATTTACAATATCATCAATTGTTTTTACCTTTGCTGGAGTGCAGTCAACGTGGAGTAACCTTCTAGCACCTACCACCGGGTGACAATGAGCATCAATAAATCCGGGTGTTACAGTTTTCCCCTGGATATCTATTACGTTTGTATCTTTTCCTACTAACTCTTTAATCTGACTTGTTGCCCCTACAGCAACGAATTTTCCATCTTTTGCTGCTAACGCTTCAGCTCTAGGATTTTTATCATCAACCGTAATGATATTACCATCCAATATCACTAAATCTGCAAATAACATATTTTCCTCGCCTCATTCTAGACTAGCTCAACTTTGTTCACTTCCCCTCACCTACACCATCTATATACTGCTAATGCAAGTACTTTCGTTGCTGTAATCAAATCCTCAATATCTATATTCTCATCTAAGCTATGTGATGTATTATTTCCCGGACCATAAGGTACTGTTGGGATACCACCTTGATTGCACAAATGCCTCGCATCAGTGCCTGACACTGCTATTTCAGGCGCCTTATCGATAATCTCTTTAATCGCTCCAATAAGTGTTTGCAAAATCTCCCCCTCAGGATTAATTTCATATGCATCGTCATAATGCAAAAAATAAAGTTCAGCTGGATTATCTCGCAACCAGGGATCCTTCTTTGAAGAATCTACAACGGTATTTCTAAGGAGGTCTTTTACTTTCCTAATACCTCGAATTCCAGTTCCTAATTCTGAGGTAAACTTAACAACCCCAGTCATTACACATTCTTTTGCAGTAGATGTGACATAATTTCCCCCTCTGATTTTCCCTATCCCCAACGAAAACCGAGCATCTCCTCTATTTTGAGCACGTTCTAGATCGAGTAAGCCATTTATAATAAACGGCACCTTTTCAATAGCACTTATGCCATACTTTTTCCCCTCTCTCCATCTTCGTCCTGGATGCGATTCTCTTCCTTTGACCTTTATTTCCCAATAGATTGCTCCACTTGACTTGGTTGCAATATTACCTGAGAATCTAGCGTCAGTTACAATTGCAGCATCAGCTTTGTATCCACGAGCTATGCACGCTAAAGTGCCATTGCCGGAATGTTCTTCATTAACAACGCTTTGTAGAATTACATCTCCCCTGAGTTTAATGCCAGAGTTGATTATACAATCGAGAGCCTTTGTCATTGCAACAACGCCGCCCTTCTGGTCTGTTGTCCCCCTACCATACATCTTACCTCCCTCTATCTCTGCTCCAAAGGAATCGTAAGTCCATTGCTCTCTGGGTTCCACTGTCACTGTATCTATATGTCCATTTAAAATAAGCGAACGCCCCCCACCAGTACCTTTTAAAGTGCCAACTACGTTAGGCCTCCCTTTATAATTTAGTTTGTCTACATAACCTGAATTGACTAGCTGCTCGTATGTACAGTTATCAGGAAATGTAAGAGGTAAATCTAATTCGGGTTGCCAACATGAGGGATACTGGGCAATCTCTGGATACCTGTCAAATAGTTCCTTTACATCAGGTTCCCATATATCAACTTTCAAACCCATTTCCTCAAAAATAGCTGCCAGAACTTTTTGGATTTCACCCTCTTCACCTGTGCAGCTTCGAATCCTCACTAAGCTTTGCAATGCTTCTATTATTTCATCGCGTTTCTCATCTACCATGTTCAAGATTTTTGTTTCTTCTTTATTCATTTTCCATCTTTTCCTCTCCGTTCTGCCTAGCCTACGAACTTCTTCCTTCAGTATTTGACTTTCTTTAGGAACTTCCATACCACTTCCCTATACCGGCATAGGCCCGCTCTTGACTGGAACGAGCCTATGCATATGAAGGTAGAACAAAGAAAGGAGGAAACATAGATATTAATCCACCTCATTTAACTAATTGCCTCTTTACTCGACCTGGTCCTTTGCACATCTACCTTAGTTAAAGGTTAGCAAAACTTATTTGGACACACAATAGATTGAGGAAGTGATTTTTGCTTCATGGAGACCCTATTTTTACTCCACGGCGCTACGCTACCTTCAACTAATTATGAGCCTAGCCACAATTGTGCTGCCAAGCGAAGTTAAACAGGTAAACTTGCGAATGAATTGCTCTAGTGTTGAGAGCCCAGAGCATGTTTGAAAGCAGGCTAGGGTGCAATTAAACCTTCGCGGATGGCATAGCGCACCAACTGGGTGCGGTCATGAACTTGAAGCTTCTTCAACAAATGGAGCCGGTGAGTTTGAACAGTGCTAATACTGAGACTAAGTAATTCAGCAATTTCCTTATTTGTCTTCCCTTCAGCAACTAAAGAGAGGACATCAAGCTCCCTATTGGTGAGGCGCTTACGTTTACCCTCTTTGGCCTCTATCTTCTTTTGCTCCAGGTATCCGGCCACTATTTCCTTTGCCACAGAGGGATGGAGAAAGATGTCACCCTGGCAAACAGCCTGGATCGCGGCAATAAGTTCTCTAGCAGTGGCTCTCTTCGAAATATATCCCGAGGCTCCTGCACATAGCATCTCGCGAACATACTGCTCTGTCTCGTACATGGTCACAGCCAAAATCTTCACTGAGGGAGATTCTCTCTTTATCCGCCGTGTTGCCGCCATGCCGTTCATTTTTGGCATAACGATATCCATCAACACGACATCTGGCTGAAGCTGCACAGCCTTAGCAACAGCTCCAATGCCATCCTCCGCATCTCCCACCACCTCTATGTTGCTATCCCTCTTCAGGAGACTCTGCAGGCTCTCACGAAATAAGGTATGGTCGTCAACAATGAGCACCCGAATCTTAGCCATTAATATGCCCCCCAGTCATAAGAGCCCGTCGGAACATAGACCCGTACACAGGTCCCACGTCCTGGCGCCGAATCTATTTCTAGAGTTCCTCCACACAGTTTTGCCCTCTCCTTCATTCCAAGAAGACCAAGGTTTCTCTTATCACTAGCAATGTGAAGAACAGCAGCATGGTCAAATCCTATACCGTTATCTTCTACCTCTAGCATCAGATGTGCTTTGCTGAAGTTCAACTTAACCTTAGCTGAAGTGGCTTGGGCATGCTTGACAACGTTGGACAGCGCTTCTTGCGCTACTCTAAATAGTTGCGTCTCAACTACCGGGGCAGGTCTTCTCTGGGTCAAACTATTCACTTCGAACGTGATGGGCAAATGAGCTTCTTTGGAGAAATTATGGATATACCAATCCAATGCTTGAGGTAAGCCCAGGTCATCTAATGCTGGCGGTCGCAAATTAAGAACCAGTTTATCAAGCTCATCCAACGCTTGATTGATACTGGACTTGCTCACTTCTAGTATGTTTCGTACTTCGATGAAGTCATCTGGGAGGATGGTCTCCATATTTTCAAAATTGAACTTGACAGAGAGAAGAAGCTGATCAACCTCATCATGTATTTCTCGGGCAATTCTTCTACGTTCCTCCTCAGTCGCTGCGTTAAGCTTACCCAAAAGTTCCCTATAAGAACGTTTAGTATGCTTCACTTCTAGATATGACTGCATATCATCGAGTATGAGCGAGATCCAACTAGCCAGTGCCTCTACCTGTGGTAGATCAGTCTCCCTAAAGGGCCTGTGCTGCTTATAATGCTCTAATAGAACGACGCCGAAGCTTTTTTCTCTAAGAATAAGGGGAGTGGCTATCATTCTGAGGGTTGATGGTAGACCCTGCCTCATTTTGATACGACAGTTCGCACTTTCCGGTCTCAAAGTCGCTGTATATTCCATCATGGCCTCAACCGAAGAGAGGAGTAAGGACTTACGCAGAGCATAGCATCGTCCTGCTACACCTTCATTCAGGCAGAGGCTATGTTCAATGTTGTCGCGGTTATAACCATGTGAAACTTTAGCCACAAGTTGTTGGAGCCTATCATCGTAAAGGTATAGAATACCTGCATCTGCTGGTTCTACAGTTTCTACCAGTGATTTGATTAAGAGATTCAGCGATTTCTTCAAGTCGGGGGCTTTACTTAAAACCTCATGTGCTGAGAGAAAAACCTGTCCTTCCGCTACCTTCATCTGAGAAAAGCCCTCATTAACAAATCCCATTAAACAATCTTACATCCTCACTAGTTTTGATACGCACCTACCCCGAGGGCTGTATTGATTTCCCGATGGATAAAACCCCATGGGCTTGGAAGATAATCTAGCACCCATAAAATGGTCGGGGTGAGAGGATTTGAACCTCCGACCACCTGAACCCCATTCAGGTGCGCTACCAGACTGCGCTACACCCCGTTGCTCTACTTCCCATACAATATGCTATCATAATAAGGTTGCCAAGGCAACGAGAGTATTGAATACATAGGTTTGTAATTCTTGAGCAAGAAGCATAAGAGGATTGAACCCAAGTACGTCCCTACCAAGCGTCAGACCTCTAGATGGCAGCGCCAGACAAGGATACAGCGAATTATAATAATTGTTGCTGCTGTTTTCCTAGCTGGCATCATGGGTTATGTAGGCTATGGATACTATAATGATAGAATAAAGCCTCTTCACCAGACCGTAATAGAGGTAAATGACACTGCATTTACTATGGGGTATTATGTAAAGATGCTTGAGGCTTATGCTAAGGGTGCGGAATCACAGCAAGTTTATTATCTGACTGACATAGTTGCCAGCCAGATTGCACAAGATGAATTGGTCAGGCAAGGAGCGGATAGTTTGGGAATTGAGATTACTGCTCAAGAGATAGATGAGAAAATACAAGAAAATGAATTGCCCAATAAAGAGGTATATCAAGATATAGTGGCGGCTGGTTTACTAAGGGAAGAACTGCAAGAATATTTCGCTTCTCAGTTGCCTGGTAAAATGGAGCAGGCACATATTCAAGTGCTGCTTGTGGAGAGTCAAGAGGTAGCCGATGATGTGGTGGCTAAAATTGAAAGTGGTGGTAACTTCACTGCTTTAGTCGAGGAGTTCTCCTGCTACCCTATGATTGAAGGTGATTTGGGCTGGTTACCTCGAGAGCTAATGCCTAATCCCCTCATTGCCGAGGCTGCCTTCAGCGAGATTGCTTCGCCTTCGGCTCGCAATGACACTGGGAGGGTCACAAAGATTTATGACGAGTCAGCGATCAAAAGCGTCGGTTATTGGCTTATAGAGGTGGTTGACAAGAATGAGGAAAGGGGAATAAAAGCCAGGGCTATGTTACTGGGCAGCGAACAGGAGGCATCGGAAATTAAGACCAGGCTTAGTAAAGGTGAGGACTTTGCTGAGGTGGCTGAGGAGCACTCTCAGCATGAAAGCAAAGATAATGGTGGTGAATTAGATTGGTTGAAACCAGGAGATATGAACAGTGAGGCTTTCGATGAAGTAGCTTTTAATCTTCCCTTAGCTGAGGTAAGCGAACCAGTTCAAGATAAATCAGTTCAGACCACCGCTGGCTACTGGATAGTTAAGGTTTGGGAGAAAGGCGAGCATGAACTTAGCGAGGATGTCAGAGAAGGGCTGAAAGTCAAACACTTCAATGAGTGGTTTCAAGAACAATGGGAAAGTAGTACCATTAACAATTATCTCGATGAAGAAAAGAAATCCTGGGCTGTAAACAAGGTTCTCTAAGGAAAATAGCACTAGAATGAAGGATATTGGCATCGGTTTACTGGGTTTGGGCGTTGTCGGCAGTGGTGTGGCTGGGGTTCTGCTCAACAAGACTGACAAACTAGCTGAGCAAGCAGGGGTCTCACTAACTTTGAAAAAGGTGCTAGTGCGCGATGTAAATAAACAACGCTTAGATTGCTTCGCTTCGCTCGCAATGACAGATAGGGCTGAGGAAGTTATCACCAACTCCAAAGTAGATATAGTGATTGAGGTCATTGGAGGTGAGCATCCTGCCTTAGAATATATAAAACAAGCCATCACTACCGGCAAGCATGTGGTTACTGCTAACAAGGAAGTAATAGCCAGATATGGATACGAGCTATTATCTTTAGCCCGGAAACACAACGTAGGCCTTCGCTATGAGGCAAGCGTAGGTAGCGGCATACCACTTATCTCCCCTTTCCAGCAAGACTTGGCAGCCAATGACATCTCAGCTATTTATGCCATACTTAACGGCACCACTAATTATATTCTAAGCCAAATGTCACAAGAGGGATTGGATTTTCCTCTGGCTTTAAAGCAAGCTCAGGAATTAGGTTACGCTGAAGCTAATCCAGCCAATGATATCGAAGGCATAGATGCCGCTTATAAACTGGCTATCCTATCCAGTTTAGCTTTCCACACCACTGTGGACCCCGAAGATATATATTGTGAGGGGATTTCTCGTCTTCAAGCTAAGGATTTTCGCTACGCTAAGGAATTCGGCTATGCTATAAAGCTCCTGGCCATCGCCAAGCGAGATAACGAAGCTATTGAGTTACGTGTCCACCCTGTTTTCATTCCTGAGGATTCACAATTAGCTAAGGTCAACGGCGTTTATAATGCCATTCAAGTAGAAGGCAACTTAGCCGGCAAGTTGGTCTTTTATGGTCAAGGAGCAGGAGCTTTGCCAGCTTCTAGCGCCATCATAGCTGATGCGCTAACAATAGCCAGAAACATTAGCCATAGGGTAAGCAATGTTCCCAAAGTAGAGTTAAACCAAAAACTAACTGTTAAGCCTATATCTGATATAAAGATACGCTATTACTTCAGGTTAAATGTGCTTGACCGCCCTGGTGTCTTAGCTCAAATCTCCAAAGTCTTAGGCGATAATTCCGTTAGCATTTCTTCCGTGATTCAGAAAGAGAGTGACTTAAAATCTCAAACTGCCGTGCTCGTCATTATGACTCATACAGCCGAAGAGAAGGCAGTGCAAAAAGCACTAGAGGAAATAAAACAGCTAATAGTGGTGAACGAAGTCAGCAACTTCATCAGGGTTGAAGGATGAAACAAGGCGTTCTAAGCAGATATCGTGATTTCCTCCCAGTTGCACCAAATACACCTCTGCTTACACTGGGTGAGGGAGACACACCTTTAGTGAGAGCGCGAACTCTGGAGAAGGAGCTTGGCTGTGGTGAACTTTATTTCAAGCTCGAAGGCTGTAATCCCACAGGCTCCTTTAAAGACCGTGGTATGGTGGTGGCAGTGGCTAAAGCTGTGGAAAGTGGCAGCTCCAGTATTATTTGTGCTTCTACAGGTAATACCAGTGCCTCAGCAGCCGCTTACGGAGCCCGCTTCAGACTCAAAACCATCGTCATCATACCTCAAGGGAAAATAGCCATGGGAAAACTGGCCCAGGCTATCGTTTATGACGCCCAGATTATGAGCATAAAGGGCAACTTTGACCAAGCACTTCAAATAGTCCGCAGTTTGACTGAAAAATATCCCATCACCCTGGTCAACTCCATAAATCCCAATCGCATTGAGGGGCAGAAGACAGCGGCTTTTGAAATTGTGGATGACTTGGACGATGCCCCTGATTACCTCTTTATTCCCGTAGGCAACGCTGGCAATATTACTGCCTACTGGAAAGGCTTCGTGGAATATAATCGAATGGGCAAAACAAGCCATACTCCAAAGATGATGGGCTTTCAAGCTGCTGGGGCTGCTCCGATAGTGCGGGGAAAAGTTATCCAGCGACCCAAGACTATCGCCACAGCCATTCGCATTGGCAACCCTGCTAGCTGGCAGAAGGCGGTAGCAGCGCGAGATGAGTCAGGTGGCGTCATTGATTGTGTCACCGACGATGAAATTATGAATGCCTACAGATTGGCAGCCGCTAGAGAGGGAATCTTTGGTGAGCCAGCCTCTGCCGCCCCCCTGGCTGGACTTATCAAGATGGCGGGAAAGGAAAACTTCTCCAATAAGAGAGTAGTGTGCATCATTACCGGGACAGGATTAAAAGACCCTGGCATACCGGCTAAATACGCTAAACCCCCAATAGAGCTTCCTGCTGACCTAGCTGCTGTGGAACAGGCCCTAGGTTTGAGCACTCCTTGTCACTCTGACCCTGAACCCTTCGCCTTTTGTCATTCTGAGGAAGAGAAGCGACCGAAGAATCTCGCTCAGAGTAAACTCCATGAGGGGAGTCTCAGAATTTCAGAGATTCTTCGCTTTGCTCAGAATGACATTTCAACGTAGTGAATGATATTTTAATAAGAAGGTTTGAACATGTCAAAAGTTGTTACAGAGAACGTGGAAAAATTTAGCCAGCATTATCCTAAACTAGCAGTCATAGTCACCAGCAGTGCTCGAGGCAAAGATAATGCTATGACCGCTGCCTGGCACAGCTCAATTTCCATTAACCCACCTCTTTACGGTGTTTCTATTTCACCCCAGAGATTTACCTACCAGCTTATCACTGATAGCAAGGAGTTTGGCCTTAATTTCATAGCCTGGGAAAAAGCTTCGCTGGCTGCCTGGGTTGGTGGCACTTCAGGGCAGGAAATAGATAAATTCGAAAGGTTTGGCATTGAGAGGGAGAAACCTTTAAGAACTAACGTGCCTATATTGAAAGATGCCTACGCAGCTTATGAATGTAAGCTCGTTGATAGCAAAACCTACGGTGACCATGTTTGGGTTGTTGGTGAGATTGTTGCCGTGCATTTCGTAGAAGAAGCCTTCAGCTCAGAGAAAATTCTTGACCTGGATAAGATAAAGCCACTTCTTTACCTCGGTTTAGAAGGATTTTATGCCACAACAGATAAAGATAGCCTTCAGTACATCAAAAGGGGGGATTAAAAATGGTAGATCAAGGCAAAATCAAGCTTGCTGCAGCCTCCATAATCGAGGCTATTGGCGAAGACCCCAACAGGGAGAGCATAAAAGATACTCCACGACGTATTGCTGAAATGTATGCTGAGCTTTTTTCTGGCTTGGATGTTGACCCCGAACCTGAGCTAGCAGTAGGCTTTGAGGAAGGCCACCGTGAGTTAGTGATATTGAGAGATATCCCCTTCTATTCTATGTGTGAGCATCATTTACTTCCCTTTTATGGAGTAACTCACGTAGGCTATATTCCTGGTGTGAATGGCAAGGTGGTAGGGATAAGCAAGTTAGCCAGAGTAGTGGAAATCTTCGCCAGGAGGCCTCAGCTTCAGGAAAGGATGACAAGACAGATTGCTGACACTATATTCGAAGCTCTCCAGCCTGATGGTGTAGCAGTGATTGTTCGGGCAGAGCATTTGTGTATGATTATGCGAGGAATCAAAAAGCCAGGAACAAATGTGATAACCTCGGCCGTAAGAGGGACTTTTCGCAGTAAAGCAGTTACCCGCTCTGAGTTCTTGTCTTTAATTCAAGGGAAAAGTTAAATAAAAGATTAAAATGCAAAAGGCAAAAATACAGAGCAAAAATTAAAAAGTTTTTCATTTTGATTTGTCATTTTGATTTCTTACCTTTGAGTTTTAACTTTTTATTCGTGGCGCAGGGCTTCGATAGGGTTAAGCCGTGCTGCTCTAACCGCAGGATAAATCCCAGAGATAAGCCCAACGAAGATTGATACCCCCACTGCTAAGGCAACAATGTCGCCTGAAAGCACAGCTGAAAAGGGGAAACCCATATTGGCCACTACAGCACAGGCGATTTTAAGGAGAATCCATCCCAAAACTACACCCATCGCGCCGCCACAGAGACTTAACATAGCAGATTCAGTAAGAAACTGAGTTGAAATATCACGGCGTTTGGCTCCTACTGCTTTCCGCAGTCCAATTTCTCTGGTGCGCTCAGTTACTGAAACCAGCATGATATTCATTATGCCAATGCCGCCAACAAGCAAGGAAATACCAGCTATAGCCCCCATAAGAAGCTGTCCTATTCCGTACATCTGGTCAGCGATACGTAATACGCTACCCATGTCCATAACGGTGAAGTCATCCTTCTCCCCTTCTCTAATGTGATGGCGTTGCCGCAAAATGTTGCTAATTTCCCATTTAGCTGAATCTATTTCTTCTTTGCTTCTAGCCTGGACGCTGATAGCTTGAATGGTATGCCCTATGCTACTTGTGCGCTGAACAGCCAAAGTCGATTGCACCGTGGATAAAGGAGCATATACCATTAAGTCCTCATTACCAAAGACAGTCCCTTTGCTTTCCAATACACCGATGACTCTGAATTGGCGTCCGTCAATCCTCAAAGCTTGACCAACAGGATTCCTTAAGCCAAATAAGTTTTCGGCCAGCTGACTTCCCAAGACAACTACCCTTGACCTTCCTCTATAATCTGGCTTGGTGATGAAACTGCCTTCCGCCAGAGTAAGATTGTTAACCCATTGATACTCCGGGGTTACTCCAGCAATCCTAGCTCCCACATTTTCCCCTCCAGCCACTATTTGACCAGAGGTTTGTATCATTGGTGCTACCATAGCTACAGATGGAGCATTGCGAGAACTAGCAATTGCCTCAGCATCCTCCAGAGTTAATGTTTGAGCGCTACCTAAAGGACCACCCATACCCATCATGGCAGAGGAGGCACCAGGTACGACATATATAAGATTAGTTCCCAGCGATTCGAATGATTCCCTCACCATAACTTGCTCTGCCCTGACTAGAGATACCATAGAGATAACCGCAGCTACACCAATCAGAATGCCCAGCATGGTTAAGGCCGACCTCAGCTTATGACTGAATAAAGTGTTTAGAGCAGTAGTAAAGCAATCTCGTAGTTTCATCCTGACGCCTCAATTCAAAATTTAACTGTCCCCCTAAGCCCTAGCGAAGGGGCTAGATTCTTCGCTTCGCTCAGAATGACAGAAAGCGAAGGACTCAGAATGACAAACGAACTGCTAAACATCTGCCTCAATTTGACCATCACGAATTTTAATGGTGCGCTGCGTATAGGCAGCAATGTATGGTTCATGCGTAACTAAAACGATGGTTATTCCTTGCTCATTCAGTTGCTTAAACAGGAGCATAATTTCCTTGCTAGTCTGGGTATCGAGGTTGCCCGTGGGTTCATCAGCTAAAATGAGAGAGGGATTGTTTATTAAAGCTCGTGCTATAGCCACCCTTTGCTGCTCGCCCCCAGCCAACTCATTTGGCTTATGCTTAGCCCGATGGGCTAACCCTACAGATTCCAGAGCTTGTAAAGCTCTTTGTCGCCGATTGCCACTTCCACCATAAATAAGTGGCAATCCCACATTAGCTAGAGCTGTGGTTCTGGACAACAGATTAAAGCTCTGGAAGACAAAGCCTATCTTTTTATTTCTTATCTCAGCTAATTTATTATCACTGACTTTATTTACTTCGATTCCATCCAAGCGATATTCCCCCGACGTAGGCTTATCCAGACAGCCAATGATATTCATCAGTGTGGACTTGCCCGAGCCTGATGGTCCTATAATGGATACCATTTCCCCTTGCCCAATGTGGCAATTTATCCCTCTGAGAGCGGCAACCTCCGTGCGCCCCATTTTATAAACTTTCGCTATATTATCCAGCTCAATCATTTATCACCTGTTTAGTAACCTCGTCTCCTGTCATTCTGAGCCCTATGGGCGAAGAATCTCTGAAATTCTTAGACTCCCCTCATGGAGTTTACTCTGAGCGAGATTCTTCGGTCGCTTCTCTTCCTCAGAATGACAAAAGGCGAAGAGTTCAGTGTCAGAGTGACATGGAAAATGCCAATCCAGCTCAATCATTTATCAGCCACCAAAGGACATAAATGGAATTTGTGACACAGGAGGCAATACTACCTCTTCTCCCTCTTCCAGCCCGGACAAAACCTCAGTATTCACACCATCACTTAAGCCCAAAGTAATCTGTCTTTGCTCAGTTTGCTCGCCCACGACAACCTCTACCCAAAGGTTATCCCAAGTGCCCTGTATAGTGCGATTGGGTATCAGCAATACATTTTCATGCCGCTCAATAACAATTTCGGCAGTGGCACTCATGCCATCTCTAAGCTCTTCATCAGGATTCTGCAAAGTTACGGTAGTTTTATA
Source organism: Dehalococcoidia bacterium (assembly GCA_030605665.1). The sequence goes on from JAUWHW010000028.1 coordinate 37,965, forward strand.
GGATACCACCCCCGCCTGAACTGTGCCCGCTTGGGAGATGAAAGTTACCCTGCCTTTTACCTCCTTATCAAGCAAGGCATCTAAAGTGATGATTGCTTCCTGCCCTAGCTTTACCTTGGAGACATCTATCTCATCAATGACTCCATCCATCTTTATACTTGTGGGGTCGACTACAGAGATTACCGCTATCGCTGCTGAAATCCGCTCGCCCTCTTTCATGTCGATGCCGGTCACTATGCCATCAAAGGGGGCTATGATTATCGCCTTGGCTAACTCTAGCTCGGCTTTGGCTAATTCTAGTTTAGCTGCATCCAAGGATGCTTTGGCCTGGTCTGCCTGTAGCTCTACTAATTTAACCGAAAGAGGCAGTACCCATACCCTGGCTTGCGATTTCTTTTGAGCCTTATATAAACTTTCCTCAACTTGCTTCAGCAACACCTGTGCCTCCTCAATTTTTCCTTCGCTTAAAAGATTCCGCGCCTCCGCCAAACTATCCTGAGCTTCTTCTAAAGCTAACGCTACCCCAGGCATATCAGTAGCATAAGTCTTGGTATATTTAGGATAAATTGTTTGCATAAGTTTATATTCAGCCATTTCGTATTCAGCCTGAGCCGTTTTACATCTAGCCTGTGCCGTTTCTACATTTAATTCTAAAGACCGAGCATCAAGCCTGGCTAATGTTTGACCTTTTACTACACTATCCCCCTCGTTCACCAGTATCTCTGCCACCATACCTGTAGCGCCGAAGGATAAATCCGTCTTACGCGGCATCTCCAAGTTGCCACTGACAGAAGCGCTTATTACTAAATCGCCCCTAGTAACCTCAGCAGCTTCCTGAGCACTGCTTTCTGAACTAGCACATCCAGTGAAAACTGCACCCACCAAGCAAATCGCTACTATTAGAATTAGCCATTTCTCCATTTTACTTAAGCCTCCATCCTAGAAAAGAAATAAGCACCTAAACTTGCCAGAACTACTGACAGGACGAGAAGAACAATGAAATCAAGCCATAGTGGAAAGGTGGCAGCACCAACAAGAGTGCCCCGTAACCCGTCCACTCCATAGGTGAGAGGGTTAACATACATTATATATCTAACCCCTGCTGGCATAGCAGCCAAAGGGAAAAAAGCACCGGACAGGAAAAATATCGGCATTATTATCAGGTTCATTATGGACATAAAGCCTTCAGTATCTCCCAGCTTAGTGGCCAGTATCAGCCCGAAGCCAGTAAAGGTGGCACAGGTGAGAATCATAAATACTATTGACAGAAAGAAGCCAGAGACACTGGATATTTTGACTCCCATGGCTACCGCTATTGCCACTATAATGAGAGCTTGAATTATGGCTGTGGTCATACCTCCCAGGCTCCTGCCCAGTATGATGGAAAAACGATTCACTGGAGCCACTAAGACCTCTTTGAGAAAGCCAAATTCTTTATCCCAGATAACAGATGCTCCTGACATTGTAGCGCTAAATAGCAAGGTCATGCCTACTATCCCAGGAGCAAGGAAATCAAGAAAGTCCATACCTAGCGGTATTCCCGGTATTTCTCTAACAGGCATAAAGCTCAATGGCAATCCTAGAAAGGCAAGGAAAAGAAAGGGCATCAATATCGAGCTAGCAAGCCTGGCTTTCATTCTTAAGAACCTCTTTATCTGCCTTAGCCACATGGTATAAATTGGCAGAGGGTCTAACAACGTTGTGACTTTTACCGCCTGCATCCTTTCACCTCCTGACTCTCCTTGTTTTCCTTAGCTCGTTTATATCACCTTTATCCTCCCTTATAGCTTTCCCGGTATACCATAGGAAGGCGTCTTCCAAAGTAGGCTTATGCTCGCTAATGGAGGAAACAACGAAATCACGTTCTTGTGCTAACCTTACTACTTCTGGTATCTTCTTTCCCCCATTCTCTACGCTTAGCTCTAGCCAACCATCACACTGGTCAACCTTTTTGACCCAATCCACTTGGCTCAGCAGTTTCGTCAGCTCATCACTCGAGCCCTGAGAAAGTTTGACGGAGAGCAAGCTATCACCTACAGAATCCTTTAGTCCTGCAGGAGTATCTACTATTACTATCTTTCCCTGCTCTAAGATAGCTATTCTGTCGCAGAGGTAATCAGCTTCTTCAATGTAGTGCGTGTTTAACAATATAGAGATGCCAAATTCTCTATTTAATTTCTTGGCATAATCCCATAGCACTCTTCTTGTCTGCACATCCAGGCCTAAAGTTGGCTCATCTAAAAACAAGACTTTGGGATAATTTATCATCCCTCTAGCTACTTCTAGCTTGCGTTGCATCCCACCAGAGTAGTGTTTCACCAACATGTCTTGCTTACTTCTCAACCCCACTAAGTCCAAGACATAAGACACCCTTTCTTCTCTGGTTTTCCTATCCAGGTGATACATTCTGGCATGAAAGTCCAGGTTCTCCCTGCCTGTCAAATTTACATCCAAGCTTAGTCTTTGAAACACTACCCCAATGGATTCTCTGACTTTATCCCTTTCCTTGATAATATCGTATCCACATACAGTAGCTATACCCGAACTAGGGTTGAGTGCAGTAGCTAACATCATCATAGCAGTTGTTTTGCCACATCCATTAACACCCAGGAAGCCAAAGATTTCACCTTCTTCAACTTCAAATGAGATATGGTCTACAGCAAAAAGGTGACCAAAGGTTTTGCTCAGGCTATTAACCTCAATTGCCTTCATTCTTTATATCTGCTCTCTTAGTTTCTTTTAGCAACTTGGAAAACTCATCCACACGACGGCTCACAATGTTAAGCAGCTCTTCCACAGCCTCAACCTTAACAAAAATAAGCCCTCTACCACGCAAATGACCGAAAACCAAAAGCTTGGTGCCAACATCTATGCCCAATTCCTTTCGGGCTTCCACTGGAATTACCAGTTGCCCTCGAGGACCAACTATGGTAGAGCCAAAACACTTACCTATTACTCGCTCATGCCCTTGTTCCATATCCACCTCCTAAAAAATTATGTCGGTATTGTATGATTTTCCTTACTAATTTGTCAAATAGCTGTACTCGTTCATCTAATTAGTGAAATTTGACTTCCTTCTTTGAGTTTGCTTCGGCACTAAAGTGCCTCGCAATGACAAAAGGCTCGTCATTGCGAGCCAAGACCTGGCAATCTCACCCCGTAGTGGCGGGGTTTATCCCCACCTCATATCCCTTAAATCCTAAGCACAAAATTCTAAATGCTAAACAATATCAAAGCACTAATAACAAAAATTCAAAACAAAGTGAGTTTTGCTATTTGGATTTGGAAATTTGAATTTGTTTAGGATTTGGAGCTTAGATAT
>JAUWHW010000029.1 GCA_030605665.1 Dehalococcoidia bacterium
ACCCGACCGATGCCAGGCATTCTGGAAAAGCCTACCAAATACTTCAGCTCATCTGTATTCATCATCTAAGTTGAAACATTGTAGCATAGGCAGGATAGGCGAACAATGGGAAAAGGGTAATGCTTTTATGGAAGCGTTTGTGGAAGGGTCACCAAGGACCTATCTTAAATTAAGCTCTTTCAACTTTTTAACTTTTATTCAATGTTTTCCTATCAGTCTCTGTAGCTTTGGTAGAATGTTTGTGGCTGCTTTGTACCCTGCCTGTATTGCCTCTTTGCCTTTATAAAACTCGAATGCCTCGATATTACTGACATCAGGATTTATAATTATATCTGCCTTTAGTGTCTTTAGCTTTATTATCTCATACTCCATGATGTTGATTGACTGTATTAGAGTGTTCAATATATTTGGGGCTTCGGTTGTTCCACTTTCTTTCAACAAGCTAGCAGCTTGTTTGCTTTTTTGTGGCTCAGTGAGGACATTTACAGCGATAATGAATTTCGTCCCCATATTTTGGAGAACATCCGTCGGCACAGGATTAGTTAAACCGCCATCGACTAGAAATTTTCCTTCAAGTTTTACAGGTACGAATATAGCTGGTAGCGAGATACTGGCCCTTACTGCTTCTATCACCGAGCCTTCCCTGATTGTTACCTCTCCACCAGTATTAACATCAGTGGTTACGGCCGCGAACGGTATTTTCAAATCTTTGAATTCCACATCTCCAATCAGGGAATATAAAAGCTCTTCTATCCGTTGACCCTGAATGAGCCCTTTCCTTAAAGAACGGAAGTTAGGGTCTAACAATCGAGCTACCTGTCTCCAGTCCGTCTTTAGAGCCATCTCTTCCACTGCAGCTATGTCGCCTTCCCTGGCAAAGCAGGCACCTATCATTGCCCCCATGCTGGTGCCGGCTACCATATCAATGGGAATCTCTGCCTCCTTAAAGGCTTTCAGTACACCGATGTGGGCTAAGCCGCGGGCTGCCCCGCTACTTAAAGCTAAGCCAATTTTGGGAGTTGTGCGTCTGAAGAATTTCACTTGACTGGTTATCCTGCTGGCGGGTTGAAAAATGGCTGATAGTTTAATTTAACTTGGCGGAGAGGGTGGGATTCGAACCCACGGTCGCCAAAGGCGACACGCGCTCTCCAGGCGCGCCTGATAGGCCACTCCAGCACCTCTCCATGCCCTGTGGCGGAGAGGGTGGGATTCGAACCCACGGGGCTTAGCGCCCACCGCTTTTCGAGAGCGGCACCATGAACCACTCGGACACCTCTCCGACTAACGACAATTATAGCATTCTCAATCTGATGACAAAAGCCGTTAGCTACTTCAAAGCTAACCTCATTGCCTCACCAGCCGTGGAATGTTATAATTTACTTCAACTTCGTCTAAGGAAAGTGTATTGATGGTAGATTGGGGATTTGCTGCACAGATTGCCGGCATTGGTTTTCTAACAGTCTTTGCAGTTCTTGGTATTCTGTCTTTGGTGTTATGGTTAATGAATTTGCTGCTTAATAAGGTAATTGGCAAGCCAGGCAAGTCTAAACAAGAAGGTAGTTAAGATATAGTGGAATTATTTGAAACCGGTTTTAGCTCGCTTCATTGGGGCAACCTGGTAATGTGGCTTATTGCTTTTGGCTTCATTTACCTGGGCATCGCCAGGAAAATGGAGCCTTTATTGTTAGTCCCGATAGGCTTTGGTATGCTGCTTGTCAACTTACCCCTCGGTGGCTTGTTTGAATACGTGGAAGGAATGCCTGAAGGGTTACTGGCTAAGATATTCACCTATCTAATTGCTGGAGAAATAATCCCCCCTCTTATATTTCTTGGTTTAGGGGCTATGACTGATTTTGGCCCGCTTATTGCTAATCCCAAGACGCTGCTCCTCGGCGCCGCAGCACAGTTCGGAGTTTATTTTGTCTTATTCATAGCTCTTCTTTTCGGTTTTAATATTAACGAAGCCTGCTCTATAGGTATAATTGGTGGGGCTGATGGGCCGACCAGTATTTATCTATCTGCTAAGCTAGCCCCTCATCTACTTGGTCCTATTGCAGTAGCTGCTTATTCCTACATGGCACTGGTGCCTATTATTCAGCCACCAGTGATAAAGGCCTTGACCACCAAAAAAGAGCGGGCGATTTATATGGCGCCACAGTTAAGAGAGGTATCAACATTAGAGAGGGTTTTATTTCCGGTAATAGGAGCCATGGTCATCATTTTGCTTGTTCCCAAATCAGCTCCTCTCATCGGCATGTTTATGTTTGGCAATCTGCTGTTGGTCAGCGGAGTTACTGATAGATTAGCTAAAACCGCCAGTGAAGCCTTTATGGATATCCTTACTATCTTCCTTGGCATATCCGTTGGGGCGTCAATGCCAGCAGTACTGTTTCTTAGGCCACAGACCTTGTTTATTTTCTTCCTCGGCGTGGTAGCTTTTGCGGTGTCTACTGCTGCCGGCACGCTGTTAGGCAAACTGATGAATGCTGTATCCAAAGAACCGATTAATCCGATGATAGGGGCTGCTGGCGTTTCGGCAGTGCCTATGTCCGCCCGCGTAGTCCAAAAATTGGGTCAGGAGGCGAACCCAAGAAACTTTCTCCTGATGCATGCCATGGGGCCGAATATAGCTGGTGTTATCGGCACAGCTGTAGCTGCCGGTATATTTCTAGGCATGCTGGGATAATTAGGGTATGTTTGGTGTGCTCCTCAAAGACAGGGGGCGAGCTGCTTGCAGATTCCGTGTGATTTGTGATACTATCGTCGGAATGTGGAAAGACAGAGATTAGCCATCAGCCGGTGACAATTAGCCCAGTTCAATGATTGGCATTCAGGTATAGAATGCGTTAAAACTTCAAGCCGTGCGCTATTTTTGAATTCAGGAGGTGGTCATGGGGAAACAGGTAAGAGAATTGATGAAAACCGTGTTCGATAAGGTCTGTGAAGATGAGACAATATACGAAGCGGTAAAAAAAATAGCTGCCAGCGAAAAAACTACGATTGCTTGCGTTGTGGATAAAGAAGATAAGCTGAAGGGTTTGCTTACCCCGAGGGACATTTTAGAAGCGCTTGAGGTGCGTGACTTCGGATTTGTCAGGGGACGCTTCTTTGCTGGCCCTGAGGTTTTGCATCTTCTAACCTCAAAGTATGCCAAGGACATAATGAGCGCTCCAGTGAGCGTTCATACTAACGATGGGGTGGAGGAGGCTATAAACAGTATGCTGGACCATGGTTTTTATGAATTGCCTGTGGTGAGCGAAGGAATGAAGGTGATAGGGGCAATAAGCTATTTCGATATAATTATTGATGTGCTGGAAGGGCACAAGGCCTGATGGAAATTGGCATATATTTTAAATTCATACTTAGTTTTGCCTTAATTCTGCTCGCGGCCAGGCTCGGTGGCGAGCTATTTGAGCGTTATTTGAAGCAGCCACCCGTTTTAGGTGAACTGGTAGCTGGAATCGTTATCTCCCCCTTTGCTTTAGGGGGCCTTATCAATGACCCGGTGATTCTGAA
>JAUWHW010000044.1 GCA_030605665.1 Dehalococcoidia bacterium
GATAATATTTGTTGCGTAAGTATTCTAAACAGGCACTATTATCGGGGAAATCTTTGTTGAATTGTGCTATAGTATATTTTCTCATCTCACTCTCACCTCACCTATAAATATAGTACACTTTTTACATGATGTCAAGGGATAATCACGATTTATTATTATCCGGCCTGAGTTCGTGTAGCTCCCGCTCTAGTAAGTCGACAACCGCTGCTCGCTTAATCACCCTGAATAGTTCAAGCTCAGCTACAGTTGCCTCCCCTTTGGTCTCAAAGAATCTTAATATTACTTCATCACTGTCCTCAGCCTTCTTAAGCGTGGAGAAGATGAGGTTATCGGGGAAAAGTCTCACGAAGGAGAATTCCTCTGGCAGCTCCCCTTGTGAGTTTGCTTGAATACAATAGGGCAAGTGATGAAAATCTTGGGCTTGCTTATACATCTTAGCTTGCCTCCAATCACCCTCATGAGGCTGAATAGCATATTCAAAGATGTAGGGTCTAAGCTCCAGGGCGTCCGGGGTGGGAACTAGGGGGCCAGATATCCCATCAGCGGAAAGCTTTCCTACCTCCAGGACAAGCATATCGTAGGCATCTATTATAGGTACTGCCCGCTCTATCGCTTAAGGCTCTGAAATCTGATCTGACTCGGGGAGAAGAATGAAGCTGTCTTGAGAGTTGAGGAAGCCTTCATACTTTGTCCCAAAGAGCCTCCCTTCATAAGAGACGAATTTGACCCAAAACTTTCTGTAAGCTCCATCGCCTGATCAGTAGAGTTACTATCGACAATTAGAGTCTCTATATTAGGGTAGCTCTGAGCTTCTATTGATCCAAGGGCGGTCGCCAATGGCAGCCTCTAAATTCCTAGTAGGAATCGTTATTGAAACCAAAGGCTGTTCTTGCTGTATAATCCCCCCTTACCAATCTAGGTAAAATAATTTCGTAAGTTCTAACAAGCTATTACGAGCAATGCTATCCATACTCCAAGCATTACAGTTACTAAAGCAATTGGCCCCGCTACCCAGGTTGGCCACATCCAACGACTCCTTCTAGTCATTTCCTTATGCCTCCGATTCGGGGCTGTCGATATCTCCTCAATTGTTGGAAACACTTCCTTCTTTATCATCTCATTCTCCATTTCGTCTTCAATTTCCATCCAAAGGATGGCTGTTTTCAGTTGCATCCGAAGGAGAGGGTAAAAGATTACAGATATAACTATGCCAACGATTGGGAAGATGTAGCTAAAGTGAACCCCGTTTACTATTAAGGTAGCAAAGGCTACAAGTAAGAAGGAATGCACAAGCAAGAAATTGCCAGTCCTGTTAATCAGCAATTCCTCATCATGAATATGTCGTCTATCAAGAATCTCATAAGTTCATAGATAATGATCAGTTTCGTCCCTTTCTTGGTTTCTCTTTTCTTCCTCTCTTTCATAGCTTAGCATGGGACTCCTTTCTTAATGTTTCTTAAATTTCATAGTTCGTGCTTTTTCGTGCTGCCAATATCTGATCACATACTGTTATTTTGAAGAACTTGTTAGAATTAAAGATGTACTCCCTTATGACCTTTAGAGGCCCAGGATGATCACGATCATGGAAGGCTATAAAACTACGGTGTCTTAGATATGGCTCCCACAGTTGGAAATCTCTCTTTACATCCTCATATTCATGCGAACCATCAATCCATAGGAGTCCTATATCCTTCCTCCGACCTCTAACAGCTTCCTCTGACTTCATTACCAAGGGGACAACGATGTGATCGACTCCAGCTTTATGTATATTCTCCCTGAAGATGTCTTCTGTATTTGCTTCACCTTCGCTTAAATGAGTTTCACCTCTGCAATGTGGGTCAACAGCATAAACTGAATTCTTATTTCCCGCCAGCGACCCCTTAGCAAGCCAAATCGTTGATTTCCCCTGCCAAGAGCCAATTTCAACTATGACTCGACCCCGAGGCACTTGTTTAGCGAGCGAATATAAAAACTCCCCTTCTCGATCTGAGAGCCAGCCTTTAATCTCACGAACAAATTGCTTGATCGATTGAATCTCTTCCATCCCCTTCCCCCTTTAAGTATAATTCTTTGGGCATAAAGACGTGAGAGATAAAGGCATATTTATTGAGGTCAATGTACCTTTCCTTTAATTTATCAAGATAAAGGCCAGCTCTATAGCCGAGGGGCATCCAGTGAGCCAGGATGGTTGTTCCATCCAGTCCTTTCCAAATAAACTCGCTTTGTGTTATCTCCGCCTTCGCTCCTCTTCTGAAAGCTAGCCATTTATATCCAGATTTGTTATAAATTTGAGGAAGTTGTGCGTTCATTCCAAAGCTATCCGCACACCAAGCTACAGGGACATCTACAGCAAATTTCTCCTTACAATACTTCTTGCCAAAAAGTATTTCCCTTATCAATACCTCTCCAGTGGGGAGCATAGTATCAGGCATGAGATATTGCCCATCAACTATTTCAAGCTTTCCCTCCTGTATCATCTTTTTCAAGCCTTGCCAGAGCTCCGGGTTCTTCCTTTCTATCTCTTGAAGCAAAAAGGTCTGCTCTAGACAAAACTTAAATTCTGGAAACTCCATTAGCTTCATGACTTCCTTTAGGATTTCTTCGTTTATTTTAAGATAGTCCTCTTTAGAGAAAGCCCAGGCAACGTCATAGTGTGTATGTGGCACTAAATATATTGTCTTCATTTCGGACTCCTACTATTTCTTTTAAGTTTCAGAACGAAATAGTATTTGACTCAATAGATTTATCTGGCCAAATTCTGACACCTTGGTGTAGCCTGTTGCCCTCCCCGATTCTTACATTGTCTCCTAAAACACAGTTATCCCAAACTTCACTTTCCTCACCAACACAACAATTGGAGGCAAGCACACAGTTCCTAAGCTTAGCCCTCTTGCTAACCTTACAGTTTTGCCATAATGCTGCCCCTTCCACCACAGCACCCTCCTCTATCTGGCATCCTGACCCTAAAGCAACAGGCCCTTTTATTACACAATTCTTATCAATAAAGCAACCATCACCAATTATCACTGGCCCTTCAATTCGAGCTGAGGGGTGAACAAAACTATTATCCTCAAATTTTACGCCTTTATCACCGATATAGCGATGGAGCAAATCGTGGTTTAACCTTAAGTATTTCTCCGGTGTGCCTATATCAATCCAATAAGCCTCAAATGGATAGGCATAGATAACCTGCCCTCTTTCTATGGCGGCAGGAAAGACGTCACGTTCAAAGGTGAAGAAGACTTCAGGAGAGATGTAGTTTAGGATTTCCGGTTCCATAATATAAACGCCGGCATTAATCATATTGGTAGTTACCTCATTCCAGCTTGGCTTTTCTCTGAAATGTTTGACCTTACCTTGGCTGTCTGTCTCCACTACCCCGTAGACAGTGGGATTATCCACAGGAGTTAGCGCTATAGTCGCAATGGCGTTTCTGTCACGGTGCAGACTTAGCATGGCAGTTAGATCAAAATCAGTGAAAATATCACCATTAAAAACAGTAAAAGAGCTATCTAAGAACTCTTCAGCGTTTTTTACTGCTCCTGCTGACCCTAGAGGAAAGTCTTCTACCAGGTAGGTTATTTCCACGCCAAACTTGCCGCCATCACCAAAATAACTTTGGGTTTGCTCTGGCAGATGGCCTAAGGTGAGAATAATATCATGGATATTGTGTTGCTTGAGATAGCCAATAAGATGCTCCAGAAAGGGGCGATTTAATACAGGCAACATTGCCTTAGCTGTATTGCAGCTAAGAGGACGCAGCCTGGTTGCCTTTCCACCAGCTAAAATAATGGCTTTCATCTTCAGTAGCAATTACTTAACCTTCCCTTTTGCTAAGTTTGAACCACGGGTGATAGCTAATTATAGAGTTCTTGTCCAATTCACCGTTGATGAAATAATTGGCAATTCTTAGATGATCAGCCACTCTGTCAGGCATGAGGAAGTGCTCCTTGACATAGTCATGAGCTTTCTCACCTATTGATTCTGCTATACATGGATTTTCCAATAAGCGAATTATTTTTTTCGCCGCCTTTTTTGCTGAAGTGATAAAGAATCCAGTTTCGCCTCCTCTAACTTGAATAGGAACTGCCCCCACTTCTCTGGTTATCACCGGCTTACTCTTCCACATTGCTTCAGTAATAACCAGCCCAAATCCTTCCCTAATAGAGGGTTGCAGTATCACTGTTGCAGCTCTTTGCAAAGCATTGACCTCTAAAGCACTAACCTGCACGTCCTCAGGAAGCCTGATAACATGAATATCAGGATCTCCTTTGGCCTCCTCACGAGTTTGGTTAAAGATTATCTCTCCTTCAGGATCGTCCGAAGCCATGCCGCCAGCTATCACCAGTTGGCAATTTATCTCTTTTCTGACCATTTTATATGCGTTGACACTAGTCTCAATGCCCTTCCAGGGGTCAAATCTACCTATCTGAACCAGCAAAGGAATACCCCAGTCTATTTCGTATTTCTCCAATACTTTAGCGATCTCCTCAGCGCCTAGCTCTTTATTCTTCGCGGAAAGCGGGTCAATGAAGGGTGGAATTATATATTTCTGTAACGGCCAACATCCTATTACATAATGAGCGCCGGAGAAGATAACAGCATCATAAAAATCTGCCCAAAATGTAATGAATTGCCATAACATAGGATTGGCTTCCAGAGTATCTTCCTCCGCATCAAAGTGACACCTCCAGAGCCACTTTTTGTCTCCTTCCCTTAAATAACGAGCTAAACCTAGCGGCTGCGGGTCATGTACAATCGTTATATCTGGTTTATAGCTTTTGTAATCCTCAGCATAGATATCAGCGTTTTCCTTCAAAATGGAGTAGTATATTCCTATCATTTCAGGGGTGAGAATACCTTTTTTGCCCTGTAAAAGGTTGAAGATATTTTTTGTCACCTGGTAAAAGGGCTCCGTGCCCGACATAACTTTCCATTCATCCTCTAACCCTAACTGGTTTACAAATGGCACCTGGGAATAAAGCATCTCGGCTACACCGCCACCTACCGCTGTTGAGTTAACTTCCAGTATTTTTATCCCTTCAAGTTTCTCCGCCAGCTTTTGTAACTCCTTTATTTTCTCCTCACCCACTATAGGAATATAGTCCTCGATAGGAGATGAAGAAAAGGGCTGAAACCCTTTTCTTCGACTATACGCGGTGCCATCCTCTAAAGGAAATTCCCTCTTAATTTCTTCCTCAACTGGTTTCTTCGCTTCACTCTTCATACTAACTATCCTTTCTAATTATCCTTTGATTTAAGTACTTCCCTCAGCATGCTAAGAAATTGATATGTTTCCTTCGGTGAGCATAGGAGGTATTGAGCTACGGACTCAGCGTCTTCCTCACCTACGTAAATGGAAATCCCGCCACTCTTATCAACCATGTGAAAGCCATCGTAATCCGTTATATCATCGCCAAGAAATATCGTCAGTGGCTCACTTTCCCCCTTAAGATTTTGAGCTATAAAGGCTATGGCTTTACCTTTATCCCAATCCACTGCTGGCTTTACTTCATATACCTTTTTCCCTTTACCGACTTTTATTCTACCTGGGGCGGCGAAAGATTTAGCAATCTCACAGAAGATTCTATTTAGCTCCCCTACTTGCGCTTCATCTACAAGTCGGTAATGCAGGCTTAGTGTTAAACCTTTGTCTTCTATTATAGCTCCTTTAATATCAGCCAGCTCTTTACTGATATCCTGACACAAGGAATACAAGAGAGGCTTGGTTTTCTTAGCCACAGGATTAACATAAGTAATGCCAGGTCCTTCTATCTCCAAACCATGGTTCCCAGCATAGATAATGCCGCTGATGCCCACTTTTTCTTGTAAATCTTCCAGAGTCCTGCCACTTATAATTCCCAAAGTTAGCTGGGGATTTCCAGCCAGTTCTTGCAAACACTCTTTCATTTGCAGCGATAAGTTGGCTAATTCAGGTTTTTTTACGATAGGAGTCAATGTACCGTCATAATCAATTAGCAACAGTATATGTTCCGCTCCTTTAACCCTCGCAGCAACGACATCCCAACAAGAGAGGAGATCTTTCATACTAATTTAGCCAACTCTAGAATTATATCTGCGGCCCACTTATAGATGTTATTCTCTCTAACTATGCTTCTTTTTCTTCGCATCCGCTTATATCTCTCTATTCTGGGCATTTCCAGAGCCTCTTCAATCGAGGCTGCGAGCTGGTCAATAGCATAAGGATTTACCAGCACGGCATCATCAAGTTCCTTAGCAGCTCCAGCAAAACGGCTTAACAGTAGAACACCATCATTGTCATACCGGCTGGCAACAAATTCCTTGGCTACCAAATTCATGCCATCATGTAAAGAGCTTACTATACACAGGTTTGCCATGCCCCTCAGAGCTGCTAATGTAATTGTGGGCAAAGGACCAACTATAGTGATAATGGGCTCCCAATCCCCAAAACTATGTTTTAGGTTTATCTTTTCTACCAACGTATCTATGCCTTCTCTTAACTTTCTATAGCTTGAGATTTCTGTGCGGCTGGGTACTGTCACCTGTATAAAGGTCGCCTTCCCTTTATATTCTGGGCACTTCTCGAAAAAGTGATCTATAGCCATTAGCCTTCGGGGGATCCCCTTAATATAATCCAAACGGTCGATACTAACCCCAACAAGTTTATCACTCAGGTTTAGCTCCTTTTTCAATCCCTCTATCTCTTCCTTTACCTCAACACTTTGAGCTTCTTTGGAGAGCTGCTCAAAGTCTACGCTTATAGGAAAAGGGCGTACTTCTGTTTTCTTTCCCTCTATGGTGACCTCGGCTTTTTCGTAGTTAACTTTAGATTCAGCAATAGTTCTATTTACTGTGGTGAGGAAATTACGGCAGTGGCGTACTGTATGGAAGCCTAAAAGATCGTTTCCTAAAAGACCATTCAATATTTCTTCTCGCCAGGGGCAGATTTGAAAGGCTTTCTGCCTGGGCCAGGGAATGTGCCAAAATTGTGCCACAGTAGTCTCTGGACTTGCTCTCTTTATTAAGCACGGCAGCAAGGCAAAATGATAATCTTGAATGAAGACCAATGCTTTTTTATCCCTTATTTCCTCTAAAACACTTTGAGCAAAGACTTCATTTACCTTTTCATAGGTATCCCATTGAGATTCATCAAATACAGGCTTAATATCAACAGCATGGCATAGAGGCCAAAGAGTTTGATTGGAAAAACCATAATAGTAACTACTCACTTCCTCCTCAGTTAGCCAAACTCGTTTTAAAGTATAACGTGGCTCCTCCGGGGGTACCATCAGTTTATTTTGAGAATCCACTGTAGCTCTATCAGCATCACCACTGCCATGAGCTACCCATATACCACCTATAGCGGAGATCACCGGTTCCAGGGCTGTAGTCACACCTCCAACTGCAGCTTCACATTTAATTTCATTACCTTGATAGCTATGGATATAGGGCTCGCGATTGGAGACGACTATAAAGAGATAATCAGATAATTTTGCTTTCGCAAATTGGCATAAACTTTCCTTATTCCACGCTTGCTTCATTTTTAATATCTATTTATAAAGTGCTCATTTACCTTACCATAAACCTGGGAAACATCCAAGCCAGTTACAAGGTCAAGATTTAGGAGTCTGTATCAAGCCCAGCTTGAAGGGATAATCAATTCCCCTTTGATATACTGAGGCTGTTTAATTTTGATTTCTCGTTCAAATTCAGGCATTTCAAGGGTGTCTCACCCCCAAATTTTCGTAGTGCGACCCTTTAGGGTCGTGCGCACGAGGCTAAAGCCTCGCACTACATTTTTAAACGGCCTTATACTAGGATACGAAAAAGGTTTGCTTAACAAGCTTAGAGGGGAAAGGATAAGATATTTCCTGGATAGAATGAGGCTTTCTTCTTAGAATTTAGCCTAACACGCTGTATTTATCGAAATCCTCTCGTATGTGGTTTACAAATTTATCTATATTCACTCTCTTTAGTGGACTAACAAGGTGAATAAGAGGAGGTTCTTCGCCCTCCTTAAGGATTCCCTGCTTAATTAGCTCTGCTAAAATCGCTTGCTTTGATTCTTCTCCACAAAGAGGTGAATGATAAATGGTGCTCAATGCTAATAGCAACATGTCATGAAGATGCTCCTCTCCTTTCTCCTCATGTAGATGAGGATTTCGGGTCTCAATTTGGAATATATCTATTCCTTGCTCCATCACCTTAAGATTTCTTGTGGGTAAGATACCACCAAAATTTTCAAAAATGGACACTAACTCCTGAGGCTCCACAGCATATCCTGAAGCATAGGGCAAAATCTCCGCTAGTTTCATACTCACGGCATGTTCCCCAGCATTAGCTGTCTTTACCACCTCCGTTTCAAACCCTGTTTTAGAGGAGATCAGATCATTTAGGTATTTATTAGTAATCTCTGACACCCTCCCCCACCTCCTAAAGTATAACCCACCTGAGATTTTAGGCTTGTAATGCCATAATATTCTCACCATGCTGTAAGGAGACTGAGCCAGACTAAAACCAGCAGCGTAATTTCTCACATACTCCAGTACTGCACCAGGAAAATAGTTATCAGCGTCAATGAAGCCTACATATTCCTTCCCTGCTGCCTTAGCCATAAGCAAGCCTATCACCATAGCCTCGCTTTTGCCATCACGTATCAATCCATCTTCACCCAGGAGATCATCATATCCAGCCTCTGCAGCAGCTTCAGCAATAGCAGGGTCTTTTTGATGAGCAATCAAAGCCTGGCGAATAGTAAAACGACAAAGTTGGCTTAGAGCATCTCCTTCCATTCTAAATCTGTCAACCTTGCCTCTCTGGCTATTCGAAACTACTATGACCAGACAATCGTGTGGCACCCCACTAACCACCCCCTCAAAAAGCTTGAGCTTTTCATCTTTAACCGGAATGACAACCGCCATCCTATCCTCAAAATGCTTGATTGTTTCCTCATTTACTTTTATCACCCCCATAGCACCATGAGGAGGTAACTCACTTTTCAAGCCTGAGTCTAAAGCTATTACTTTCTGCACATGATTTAATCTGACCGAGCCAAAACGCTCCGTATATCTCGGACTCTCTATAAACACTTTCCACCTCCTTTGGAGCAAGGGCATAATAACAAAATCACCTAATCAGTGACAAATAGCTGCTCTTTTTGCCTTTCATCTCGCCCTATTAATCTTGTTCAGATAGATAGGTAACAATTTAAGGCAGTTCTTTATGTTAGCTACGAGCCTCGTAGGGTCGGGGCTTGTCCCCGACCCAGGCGGAGATGAACTCCGCCACTACGAGTTCGCTTCGACTGCGCCTCGCAATGACGAAGTCGTGTGTTTTGTAATGATAAGAAGGTAGATTAAGTGTCACTGATATGTAAACGAGCACATTCCCTCTTTTGACCACAGAATGACCTATATGTTAAGTTACCCCGAGTGAAAAAGATAGTTTTTACTGACCTCGATGGAACTTTACTCGATCCCATCACCTACTCCTATAATCAATCCTTAAATGCCGTGAATTTACTTCAGACAAAGGGGGTACCACTTATCTTCTGCTCTGCCAAAACGAGAGCAGAGCAGGAAGCATATCGAAGGAAATTAGGAATAAGAG
>JAUWHW010000064.1 GCA_030605665.1 Dehalococcoidia bacterium
AAATTCACCAATATTGCCCCAGCCACTTGCCCCTTATCATCCATCATTAGCTCTATGGTCGGGGCAAATTCTACGTAATTTATATTCCGACACCTGACCTCATCGCGCACGACGCGCATTGATTCAAGACCAGTATAATCTTTGCAGCAATGGCACCGCGGGACACACTCCCCAGCAAGAGGCACTTCAAACATTGAACCATCTGGATTCTTGTCCCAGTTGACCCCCAACGATTCCAACCACCTAATAGCATCAGAAGCATCTTTCACCAATGCCTCCACTAAATTAGGGTCATTAGTGAATCGAGCACCACCTACCGTATCTAAATAATGAAGGATGGGGGAGTCATCAGGCCTATCTGCTGCCTGCGTGCCTCCCTGAGCTCCCACTGTGTTGGCATCCCCCAAGCGCAGCTTGGTCGCTATCAGGACAGCAGCGCCATTTTCCTGGGCGAGAAGAGCTGCTGCACAACCAGCCCCCCCACCACCAATTACCAAAACATCCACATCATAGTCAACCTTATCAAGGTCAATTTTATCAGGGTCAATGCGGCTATTTCCTTCCAGTAAGTCGGCTAGCTCACTGGGTGTGCGAACACCTTTGTTCGGTCCCACTAATAGCTCACGCATACCTGCTTCGATAAAGTCAGGATGGGATTCCTTTAATACAGGCATCCTCTCACCAACGGGAATGCGAGGAATTTCCTCCTGCAACCGCCTCTCCCTGGTAGCCTCTACCTTCCTGATGCTTTCTCCCATATAAGCAGGATATGGCATATTACCAAACCTCCTTCTATTCTTTCAGGATTGGACGCTCATCGTACCGACGCTTTAGCTCTTCCAAGTTCATTTTTTGCAATTCCTCTATCCCAGCATCAAATTTACCCGCCTTTATCTCCGCTATCCTTTCATCTAAGTGCTTAGAGTGAGGTGTGAGATAACGACCATATAGGCGCCGACATAATAAAGCTATATTGTAGGGCACAAGTCCCTGTGGACACCTAGCAGTACACAAACCACACATTAGACAATCAAAAGACTTAATGGCCACCTCTTTGATATCACCTCTCAGGGCATCAGACATAAACCACATCACTTCAAGGTTTTGAGGGCAACTTTTGGTGCAAGTATTGCAGCCAAAGCACTTAGCCAAATCAGGGTAAACTTCCAGTATCTGCTCAC
Source organism: Dehalococcoidia bacterium (assembly GCA_030605665.1). The sequence goes on from JAUWHW010000064.1 coordinate 1,182, forward strand.
CTGTGGGCTCCATCTTCTCCAAATCATAGCTAGGCTTGGCAGCGGGGAAGAATGGAATCTGGGTTAAATACATATCCTGCTCCACAAGCTTCTGGCAGGCGAGGGCATACCTTACTGTAGGATCATTTTTAAAGTTATACACCGTGCCACAGGCACCACAAAATGCGGCGCGACAACCGCAACCTCGAATCAGCCTGTAACCGCAATACTCTAATGCCGTCATGATAGTAAGCCCTTCAGGAACCTGGTAGTGCTTCCCCATAACGTAGATATCGAACATTCTGGCTTTTTCTGCCACTTTAGTCTCTTGAGCCACCTTTCCTCTTTACAGAATCGCCTCTTCATGGCGGTCACACCAACACATTAAGTTAACCGCCACCGGTAGGCTAGCGATGTGACAAGGGAAAATCTCGACATGAACTGCAAGAGCGGTGATCCTACCGCCGTACCCCATGGCTCCGATGCCTAAGTTGTTAACCCGCCGTAAAATCTCCTTTTCTAATTCGGCAACCTCAGCATCTGGGCTTGGCTCACCCACTTTGCGCAGCAACGCTTTTTTGGCTAACATCGTGGTCTTCTCCGTTGTCCCTCCTATGCCTACGCCAACGATAACCGGGGGGCAAGGATTGCTGCCAGACTCGTCAACACAATTTACCACGTAATCTATGACTCCTTGACGACCCTTCGCTGGGGTTAGCACCGTTAGGTGGCTCATGTTCTCAGAACCACCTCCCTTAGGCATCACAATAATTTTGAGCTTGTCGCCAGGGACTATATCCGTATAGATATCGGCCGGTCTATTATCTCTGGTATTTACCCTGGCGGAGAAAGGCTGACGCACCACAGATTTACGCAAGTAACCGTTAGTGTATCCTTGGCGTACTCCTTCATTTACTGCTGTGTATAGGTCACCACCAGCTATATGAACTTCCTGCCCCAGCTCCAGCCAGACTATGGAAAAGCCGGTATCTTGGCATAGAGGAATCTGCTCCTTACCAGCTATCTCAGCATCTTCGAGCATTCTATCAAATACCTGGCGGCAGACAGGGGATTCTTCCTCTTCCTTGGCTTTCTTAAGAGCAGCTATCACGTCTTCAGTAAGGTAGTGGCAGGAATGCTCAAACAGGCGAGCTACGGTTTTAGTAACATCACTGGCTTTAATTTCCCTCATAATCTCTCTCATACCTCCTTAATTTTAGCCTATTGTTTATTTTGTTATTCTGAGCGTAGCGAAGAATCTCAAGACCCTTCCCTTTCGCTTCGCTCAAGGTCAGGGTGACAGTCAAACACTTTCTTTGGCCCTACGTTACTGCAGGGGCAATACACCCTGCCTTTACTAACGCATCAGCTTGTTCCTTGGCGCTCTTTATCATAGGTTCAACTTTCCGGCGAAGCTCCTCACGACTAATAGTTATTGAGGCAATACCTTCCTTCTGAGCCTCCATCCCCACATCCACTGCCTCGCGGATATAAGCTTCTTGCTCATCCATTCTGGGACAGATGTCATCTTCGCCTATGCCACGCTCCTCAGCAAACTTTGCTAGCGACTCAGCGGCAACAATACACATCTGATCAGTGATGGTTTTGGCTTCTACATCGAGAACGCCACGGAAGATAGCTGGGAAACCTATGGAATTGTTTACTTGATTGGGGAAATCGGACCTGCCAGTACCAACGATTCTAGCTCCTGCCTCTTTGCATTCCCAGGGCCAGATTTCAGGGATAGGATTAGCGCAGACAAAACATATAGCATCCTTTGCCATTAACTTGATCTGCTCAGGTGTAATAACTCCTGGGCCTGACTTGGCGTAAGAAATAAGTATGTCAGCATCTTTCAATGCTTCAGTCAGATCACCAGTTTTTCCCTCAAGATTGGTAATTTGGCAGAAGCGCCACTTCTCGGCATACTCCTCTTTCTTTTCCTCCCAATCTTTCCTTCCCTTGTGAAGTATGCCTTTGCTGTCAACCATTATGCTATTTTCGGGCTTCCCTCCGTAAGCCCAGAGAAGTCTAGAGCAACCAGTATTAGCTGCTCCTGTCCCGACAAAGACAATTTTACAATCCTCTATCTTTTTGCCTACAATTTTTAAAGCGTTTATTAAACCAGCTAGCATTACTGTTGCTGTTCCTTGCACATCATCATGCCATACGGGAATTCCCGTCTCTTTTCTACATCGCTCAAGTATGCCAAAGCATTTAGGATAGGAAATATCTTCCAGGTTGATGCCAGCAAATGAGGGCTCAATCCACTTAACTGCCTGGACAATTTCATCAGGATTCTTGGTACCAAGACAAATAGACACCACATCCACACCACCAAGGTATTTAAATAACATGGCTTTGCCCTCCATCACAGGGTAACCTGCTTTAGGGCCAATGTCTCCTAAGCCAAGGACTCGAGTGCAATCAGAAACTATAGCTATAGTATTCCACCTATTAGTGAATTCGTGAAACTTTGACTCATCTTTCTGTATTGCCCTACAAGGCTCAGCAACGCCGGGGGTATAGTAAATAGCAAAATCATTAAGGTCACGCACATGGCATTTGAGCATTGTTTGCATCTTACCACGATAATCGCTATGCAACTTTATAGCATCCTGTACTGGTTTCTTTGCCTTAGCTAAAAGCTCCTCCTTAGTTACTTTTTGTGACATAATACACCTCCTTTTATTTTTTAGACTCCTATTTAAAGCATTGCTGCAATTACGGCAATCCTAAGCAAGTGCTTATTATAGCAACACAATTTACTATTGGTAAACACCCCGAGCATAAGCCTGAGCTAGTACAGATAGATGGTGGACACCTCAGGTAGCCTTTTATGCCATTGCGAGAATAAGGCGGGGATAAACCCCGCCACTACGGTTACATCTCGTAGGGTCGGGGCTTGTCCCCGACCGAGCTATGGTGAGTAGCGTCTCGGAGATTACGGAGGCTGTTCCGAGTTTGTTCAGATTACTCTCGTAATGACAAGGCAAGGAGGTGGTAATGTGTCACCAAAATCATGTGGACAAGTACAGAGCCTTTGATAGTTTGGCTTAAGATGATAACATGGTAAGTAATTTGAGGTTGCAGCTGATTGCCATAGACGGCCCGGTAGCGGTAGGCAAGAGTAGTGTTGGCCACCTGCTAGCTAGAAGATTGGGCTTCTTTTTTTTTGATACCGGGCTCATGTATCGCGCCTTTACTTGGAAAGTTCTTAAGCTAGGCATTTCCCTTGGGAATGAGAAGGAACTTTCTCAACTAGCTAGCATAACTAGATTTGATTTCATTCCACATCAAGAAGGATATCTATTCCCTTTCATTGATGGTGAAGATGTTTCCTCCCAGCTACTTTGCCCCGAGATAGAAGAAAAAGTCTCTATGGTATCAAAGGTAGCTGGTGTGCGCCAGGTGATGGTATCCGAGCAGCGGAGGTTAGCCCAAAGAGGGAAGGTTATAATGGCAGGCAGGGATATTGGAACGGTGGTTTTACCCTGGGCTGAATTAAAAATCTTCCTGATTGCTTCTATCAAGGAGAGGGCTAATCGCCGTTATAAGGAATTATTGGAGCGAGGAGAGAAAGCAGATTACGATGTTATCCTTGCTGGTCTACAGAGGCGAGATGAGAATGATAGCCACAGGTCTGTCTCACCACTTAAGCCTGCTGCCGATGCCATAATTATTGACACTGAGAAACTTAGCTTAGGGCAAGTTGTGGATAAAATATACGCTTTGGTGGCAGATCGTGACACTATCTAAAAGGATTTTCTTAACCATACTCAGACCCCTCTCCAGGGTTTTTCTTTCTTGGAAAGTTAAAGGAAGGGAAAATGTGCCCTTAAGTGGCCCCCTCATCGTAGTAGCCAATCATGTTCACTTCGTTGATCCAGAATTGTTGGTATTTAGTTTCCCCAGATGGATTAATTTTATGGCTAAAAGGGAGCTTTTTCGCTATCCTTTCTTAAGAATTATCATCCGCTGGTCACAAGCTGTTTCAGTACATCGTCAGGGGACAATTAAGGACAAGCGGGAGGCAGTTAAGCAAGCTAAGGATGTACTAAGCAAGGGGCTAGTTTTGGGTATGTTCCCTGAAGGAAGGAGGAACCGTAATGGCAAGCTTTTACCTGGCAAACCAGGCTCTGCTGTGATTGCCTTGCAAGCGGATGTTCCCATGCTTCCTGTTGGGATTATCGGCACAGAGAAACTTAAAGGTATAAGTTGGCTGTGGAAACGTCCCAGCATAGTCATCAACATTGGCCAGCCTTTTAAGCCTCCTTCAGTTGGAGGCAGATTAACCAGACCGCAAACTAAATTGTTAACTGATTTGATAATGAATAAAATCGCTGCTCTTCTGCCACCGGAGAATCGAGGAGTTTATGGAGATTGAGAAAGCTGGAAAGCTTGGCTTGTGCTTTGGCGTGAAGAGAGCCATCAAACTGCTAAAAGGGGCAGCCAGCAAATACGGCGAGATAGAAACCCTGGGGCCGGTAGCACACAATCAGCAGTTGGTGCAAGGGTTGGCTAAAACAGGCATAAAGCCAGTGGATGAATTAGGACAGGTCCAGGGTAAAATATTGGCTATAACTACTCATGGGGTAAGCCCTATGATGTTATCTGAAATTGAAGCTCGCCATATCCATATCATTGATACCACTTGTCCCATAATTCATAAAGCACAAAATGCCGCTAAGAAGTTAGCTGAGGCAGATTTTGATGTCATCATCTTTGGCGAGGCGGGACACACTGAGGTTAAAGGATTGCTAGGTTGGGCAAACAGTAAAGGTGTAGCTGCTCTGGATGTAAAACAAATTGACACATCCTCCTTGTTAGCTACGAGGAGGCGAAACAATCTCTATCGCTTGGGCATTATCTCCCAAACCACTCAAAGCCAATCTGCCTTTGTTGAGTTTATTACACAGCTCATGGCTGCCTCTTTTTCTGTCATTGCGAGCGAAGCGAAGCAATCTCCTAGGGAGCTACATATTATCAATACTTTGTGCCAGACAATGCAAAGACGCCAAGAAGCTGCTATAAAGTTAGCCAGGAAAACTCAACTTATGATAGTAGTAGGTGGACACGATAGCGCCAATGCCAAGCATCTTGTTGAATCATGTTCACCTATAGTGGAGGCCCATCTGGTGGAAGGAGCAAGTGAGGTAGATGATTCCTGGCTTATAGGTAAATATCACATTGGTATCACTGCTGGAACGTCCACTCCAAATGAAGCTATAGAAGGGGTAGTAACTAAACTAAAGTCCTTGGTGTAACTTCTGTTATTATGAGCTCGCTTTTGGTATTAGCTGCGAGGCACAAAGTGCCGAAGCAATCTCAGAAACGGAGGCAGCGAATCAACTTAGCCAAGTTGACCGCTCAGCCTCCTGCCACCAATAAGGTGGAAATGAAGATGTGGTATTATCTGTCCTCCTTCGGGGCCGCAATTCACTGCCAGGCGATAGCCACTTTCCGCTATTCCTTCCTTCTGGGCTAATTTTGTGGTTAAGACCATCAAGCGTCCTATAAGTCCTTGTTGCTGCTCAGTAATCTCTGCCAAAGATGGGATGTGAGTTTTGGGTATGATGATTATATGCTTAGGTGCTTGAGGGTTAATGTCCCTGAAAGCTAAGAATTCCTTATCTTGATAAACGATGTCACTGGGTATCTCGCCAGCAACAATGCGGCAAAAAAGACACTGTTCAGCCATACTTAACCTTGACCAGCAATATTACTGCCAAGTAAAGCGAAGCAATCTCAATTGTCCTATGATAGGAGAACTGAAAGGCAGGTTGTCGTTCTGCTAACGCCCGGAATGGGATGGATCTTCTTTGTAACCAGATTGCCGATGCCTTCAAGATCCTTAGCCTCGACTGTGGCAATGATGTCGTAAGGTCCGATTACAGCATCAGCCGATTTTACCCCCTCTACTTTGCCAAGAGCGCTAACCACATCCTTAGTTTCCCCTATTTCACTCATGATGAGTATAAAAGCCTTGAGTGCCATGTTCCCACCTCCTGATTAAATTTTAATGCATTATCTCTTTTAACGCAATGTTTCCCTCTTTCTAGTTTTTGCACTAAGAGCTAAAGGCAAGCTTGCTAATTAGCGCGAAAGGAGGCTTTACAGGAGAAAGAGAATATAAAGAGGGAGATATAAAATCGGTAAACCAAGCCAACAAATACTCAATTTTTCCTTAGATTTACTCCTTGTTTGAGTCTGCCATCAAGCATTGAGGTGGAATCCTGATATTTCCCCCTCCATTGGTTCTTAAAAGAACAGGTAACAGTTTTTGAAAGGGAGGTTGGTTTAACTATTTCATAGATTGTGGGGATTAACAATCCGATGAAATGTTCACCTAGTTTGGAGCTATCAAAGGAAAGAATCGACCCTTATTATTTAGCCAGATCCATTGAACATTCTTCTGTAACAACTGCAAGGATAGTCTTTTGGCCTCATGCGCTCAGTCACATTGAGATTCCACTATCCTATCTCCGCCAACCAACATTCAGCGAATTGCCTCTATTCTTCCAGATTGCGGAGCCCAAAATTGCGCGCACACCATTGATGCTATAATAATGAGGTACAGCTAATTGAAGCCGAGATATATATGGAAGGCAAGATAACAGTCTTTATTAGCTCTATTCAGGATAAACAAATTGAAGATATAGAATCTGAACGAAATACCGTTGTAAATACAGTCGATAATTATCCGCCAACTGCTGCATGGGCATTCGAACGTATGCCTGCCTCCGATTTACAGGCCCAAGAGTATTTCCTCCGAGGTGTTCGAGATTGCGACCTGTTCTTTCTAGTGTTTGGTGGCCAAATTACGGAAAGTGTTAGAAAAGAATACGACGAGGCCGTTCATATAGGTAAACCTATATTTGTTTTTGTTAAAGATACTCCAAGGACGAAGGAGGCAGAAGACTTGTTTAGCCGCGTCCATAACAATTCAAAATACGCTAGTTTCAAAACCGTACAGGACCTGACTAGACTTGTTGAAACTTCCCTCAATTCTTTCCTCCGTCGTCTAGTCAAGGATTATAATGAACAGGTATTCACTAAAACTAGTGCATCCTTTGAATCAGAGATAACTCACTATCTCAATTTAGTACCTGAATCACTTCGCGAAGTATCCAAGTTCTATGTGCCTTTAAAGGCCAGGTTAGAAAATGATGTATTAGATACCATTGACAACATCTTGATGAAGCACCGCAGAATAAAACTTCTAGGTCCGGCTGGTTCAGGGAAAACGACTGAACTGCTGAACTTTGCCGCTCGTCTTTCTAGGCGTGCTATTGAAGAAACTGAGTCGAGGCAGATAACAGTCTATGTAGATATGGCAGATTGGATTGAAGGAGATCTTATTTCTCACTTGGAGAAAATATTTAAAGAGTATGGGTTCAATTTCGGGAGACCAACGGTGGAGAGTCTGCTCAGGGAATATGAAGTCGTGCTATTGTTTGACGGGCTTGATGAAATACCCCCTCTTGAATTGTCAGAAAAGGTAAGACAGATAAAGTCTGCTTCGACGATCTATGAAGGCATTGAGATTATAATATCTTGTCGAACTACAAGATGCGCTACAGGCTTGGATTTCTGTGTGGCATACCTAGAACCATTACAAGATGCCGATATTGTCAGTTATCTAAGTGAGTTCAGTAGAGGGAAATTTACCTTGGGTAGGCTATATTCTTGGCCCAGTTATTTTCGTGAACTTTTAAGACATCCCCTGACGCTCAGGTTTATAGCTAACATTATTGCGGAAGGAGCCACCAAACCGACCAGCTTAGCTGGAGTTTATGAACAATACATCAGCTTTCTGTTTGATAGATGGGAGACAAGGAAAGGCGCTAACATCGATCCTATATGGAAAAGGAAAGCTCTTGTCAACGTCGCTGTGGATATGCAAAAAGAGTCCCGTTATTCTGTTTCTGAGGAGGTGATCATTGGTCTGCTCCAAAAAGTTCTATCAGGAGAACACGTTACCTTTTCTAGCGTTGATTTACTGAATGAACTGGTTTCCAGTGGGATAATTAGGAGCGAAAGAAACAGATATACATTCTGGCATGCTTCATTCCGTGAGTACTTGGCGAGCCAACTCTTGATTAACAAGATCAGAGATGGAGAGGCTATTTCTGAGTTTGTTTCAAGCTCAGCATGGGAGCCAGTGACAATTTTCGCTTCTGGATTGTTTGACAACAGTTCCGAAATGCGTAGGTTTCTATTTGAAATCCTTGACGTAGATTTATATTTATATATACGGTGTCTTGCCAATGCTCCTCCCCTAAGCTTTGCTGTAACCTTATCGGATGATGAGTTATCTCACCTCATTTTGCGCGAGATGTTAGAAGTAAGAAACCGAATTATAGAACAATGGGTTCCTTCGTTATTTCCTATGTTTATACCATATACATATCATGGTACGAATTCAGAACCAGCAGTGGTAGGCAAATTCTCAAGCGAAGGAGGAGGATATCTTGAATACGGATACACAACTGAAAAAAAGGTGGGGAGTAAGGTCTGTCTATTAAGCGACCTTCCTTCGGGTACTTTTCCAAGAGATTTAATCGCCGCTGGTATTTTGCATCATGTCACAAGAGGGATTCCTATAAACGAAGCAGGGGTGCTAAAAGCACACAGCATAGCTCTCGACGATATTTGGAGGGAGCTTGAAGATATCCTTAGAAAGAAGGCCCTAATCGAGCCACCAAGGCTGATGTACGAGCAGATCCAAGCTGAGGCTAATTACCTTTTCAAAAATCATACTTTGCCGATTAACATTCAGGATGCTATTTCCTCTATAGGGGAGGAAATTAACCAATTTGCGACTAAATATGGGGCAGGGCGAGTTACCCTGCAAGTTGGGGGAGAGAACATTGAGCTTAATATCTTGCTTCTAAAATTAAAGGGATTAGCTAAGAGTGGCTGGCAAAGCATCAATGCACCATTGTTACCACAGCCAGACCGTGTTCCGTCAGAAAGCAATTGGGTAACCCAATTCTACGAGGATGAAACACTTGTCGAGTATGTTAAACAGTACTTTCATCATTTTTTAGAGGGCTATTCGGAGCTAGTTCAACTTAACTTTCCAAAATTATCGCAGAGGTTACAATTACATCAATTACTTCCTGTGAGAGTTGTAGCTGAAATAGAAAGGCCAGCTCCAAGCAAAGATATTGAGTCTCTAGGTGGTTGTAATTATTATTTCGAGCCTTTGGAAAGTATTAGTCAAAATGAAGTTGTGGTGTCTTTGAACCAACAGGCATCAACATTTATAAGCCCTTCATCGAAAAACCTCCAAAGTGCTATGGATAGATGGGGGGAAAATCTAAAGAGGTATGGTCGGTGGAATTCATCTACTACAGTTTGGACATGCCGTAGCTTGCTCAGCGTATTCTTTGGAGAACATAATCCAATTCGGCATGGTGTATATGAAAGAATTCTGAATGACTTGCGGGAGATTTTCGAAGTTGCGCCATTCCAAATTTAGTTTCGCTTGGGAATAGGCCATGCTATTAATCCGCTAGAACATAGCTATAGCGAGGCTGCTTCATTAAAACGATTAGTGCTTCCATTACTTTCTGCCAAACAAATTGGCTTTTTGTTCAACTCTTAGTTTAGACTAAACTACGTTGCCCATTCCTATGCTCAGTCCTCTTTCTAACAAGCAGAGTTACAGTTTCACGACTGCTTGAGAGCTGGACTTTCGACAAATAACTCCTCAAAAGTGTCGGCATTAAGTGATGAAGGGATGTTGCAGGAACTCTATCTTGTTCTGGCTTGGTGTATAATCGAGCCAAAGCTAAGCCGATTGTAGCTATAGGGGGATAAGACATGGAATATGCATATCTGAGAGATGCGGACAAACTGAAGCGTGTCATTAACGTTTTGGCTGGACATGAGGCAGAGATAAAGCAGTATTTTCTTGCAGGATTGGCCCCACGGATTGCTGGGCTTGAAAAGGATGAAGATAAACTAGTGAAGCTCTTCGTAATAGCCAACGCAGATAGGCAATTTACCGGGCAAGAGAATCTGAAATTGATTGAAGCTGCAGCTGGGTTCAACCAAGGGCTAAAGGAAATTCACCGGTATGATGGTATGGAACCACAAAACGCACACGGGAGCTTCTTGGAGTGGTTGTGTAGTGATATAAGCGGGATGGGGCAAAAGACCGCGAATCTCTTCCTGAAATATGTCGTAATATTTCACAATGAGCTTGAAATAGGTTTGTTAGCTTGGAAGTCTTGGGAGCCCTATCTTCATGTGCCCCTAGATATGTGGGTAATGAGATTAATGGGTAGGGATTATCTGGGAGTCTGTGGCGAGAATTATGAGCAAGATTTTCAAAAATATAACAAAAAAAAGAAGAAATACGATTACCCCAGCCCCAGTTTCGGGAAACCAGAATATCGGAAATTTCAGAAGGATCTTGCGAATGTTGCAACGCTGGCGAAGCAAGCACCCATAATTCTTGATGGACTCTGGTTTGTGGGGAATAAGTATTGCAGTTATCATCCGCTACTGTGTGATATCTGCTGGCTGAGGGAGATGTGTAATAGAGCTACGAGAATGCGTTTGCCAACAGTGCCAACAAAGCAAGAGAGGCAAGAGGAGAGAAGGAAGATTCGTAGAGAGCGCAATAGAGTTTTTACAAAGATTCTGAAAGAGTTCAAGGAATGGCAGATGGCAAACCCAGGTACAACAGACGATGACCTCCACAAGTTTCTGGAGTGGGAAAAGGGACATGAAGAGTTGTATGAACGTGAATAAGCGGAGTGCTTGTTCTAGATCCATAAGATTAAACTAAACACAATGACGAAATGTGCAGTCTTATAGTCACCTTTGGATATTGGGTAACAAATTCAATCCTGCTCTGGCTCAATCGCCTCATCACTAAATCACAAATCTCAGCTCAAATGTCTTTTCCTCTGAGCAAGGTTTTTAGCTTCCATGACCTCGCTTGCTTCAAATTATTATATACTTTAGCTATAATGGTGAAAATTCGAGGAGTAAATCATGCCACGCTATTTTATTTGGACCATCGGCTGCCAGATGAATAAGGCAGAATCAGCACGGATAGCCAGTTACCTAGATTCTATCGGCTATCAAGTTGCTGCTGCACCAAAGGAAGCCGACTTAGCGGTGCTCAATACGTGCGTGGTAAGGCAAAGCGCTGAGAACAGGGTTTTGGGCACTCTGGGTTTGTTGAAAGGGCTAAAAAGAGAGCACCCAAATCTCTCTATATTGGTTACTGGCTGTTTTGTTGATTCCAGCATCGAGGGATTGAGGAGACGATTTCCCCAAGTTGATTTTTTCTTTAAGCCAGGAGCTTATTCCCAGTTAATTAGCTGGACTCAAAAGCAGGGCATTTCTACCACCGAACAAGGATTGCTTCGCTGCGCTCGCAATGACATAGGGAAGCCTTCTTCGCCATGTGCCTTCGTTCCCATTATCCAGGGCTGTAATAATTTCTGCTCCTACTGTATCGTCCCTTATAGGAGAGGTAGAGAGGTGAGTCGCCCTTTGGAAGAAGTAGTTTGTGAAGTCAAGGAGCTAGTAAAGCAAGGTGTAAAAGAGGTGACTTTGCTGGGGCAGAACGTTGATTCCTATGGGCACGATTTACCCGATAATCCTGATTTAGCTGATTTGCTAACCGAATTAAACGGTATTGACGACCTAGCTAGAATTCGCTTTTTGACTAACCATCCTAAAGATATAAGCCAAAGACTCATCGAAGCTATAGCGTCCTTGGGCAAGGTTTGTGAGCACCTGGAGTTGCCTGTTCAGTCAGGTGATGATGATATATTGAAGGCTATGAGACGCGGATATTCTGTAGAACAATATTGCGAGCTTGTTCGTGCTATTCGGCACCATATTCCTCAAGTATCGTTGAGCACAGATATCATCGTTGGCTTTCCTGGGGAAACAGAGGAGCAATTTGAGCATACCTTTTCTCTGCTTGAAGAAATGAGGTTTGATGTAGTTCATGTAGCTGCTTATTCCCCCCGCTCTGGCACCATCGCCTGGCGAAAGTATGAGGATAGTGTTACCCCGGAGGTTAAAAAGGAGAGGCTTAGCAGAGTTGAACAACTCCAAGCGAGTATAGCTGCTGAGATAAACTCTACCTATCAGGGCAAGATAGTAGAGGTGTTGGTAGAAGGTAAGAAGAAAGGAAAGTGGTATGGACGCACCAGAAGTGATAAACTAGTTTTTTTCATAGAAAATAATGATTGTTCAGGGCAACTAATGAAAATCAAGATTGAGAAAACTAGCCCTTGGTCACTGCAGGGCAAGGTTGAATATAATAGCTAATTAAAAAGGAGGGATGTAATGGAACAAATTCAAGCCATAGCTCCAATGATTATCTTTTTGGTATTAATCTTCGCCATGATGTATTTCCTTATGATTAGACCACAACGGAGAAGACAAAAAGAACACCAAGAAATGGAGAAAGAGCTTAGGAGGGGAGACAGAGTGATTACCGCTGGCGGAATCTATGGACAAATTGAAAGCCTCGGAGAGGATTCCGTGGTTTTGAAGACAGAATCAGGGGCAACAATAAGGGTAGCTAGAGGCAGCGTAGCTGGCAAACAAGGCAAACAGATAAGATAGCGAGATAATGTACTAACCTAAAACCTTTGTGAATAAGCCGCTTAAGTGTAAGTGGATAATCTCAAACAAGCTGAAGAAAGAATAGCTAGGCTAAAAAAGGAGCTTAATGCTATTATTGTAGCCCACAATTACCAGCGCCCTGAGGTACAGGAGATAGCTGATTTCACTGGCGATTCTCTTGAACTAGCACGAAAGTGTGTTGGGACTGAGGTGGGAACGATTGTCTTCTGTGGTGTCCGCTTTATGGCTGAAATAGCAGCTATCCTTAATCCAGTTTCTACGGTGCTTTTATCTCATCCCGATGCTGGCTGTCCTTTGGCAGACATGATCAACGTTGATAGCCTAAGGCAGTGGAAGCGGAAATATCCCAAAGCCGCTGTGGTGGCCTATGTCAATACTACAGCGGCAATCAAGGCAGAAAGCGATATCTGTTGCACCTCTGCCAATGGAGTTAAAGTAGTGACCTCAGTGCCGAATGAGGAAATCCTTTTCGTTCCTGACCAAAATCTAGGACATTATATTTCCACTAAGACCAGCAAGAGAATAGTTCTTTATCCTGGTTTCTGTTATGTTCACGATAGGATTACTGCTGAGCAGGTTAAATTAGCTAAACAACGTTACCCTCAAGCCAAAGTATTGGTTCATCCTGAATGTCGTCCTGAGGTTATAAACCTGGCTGATGCTGCTTTAAGTACCTCACAAATGCTTCGCTATGCTAAGCAGAGCAATGACAGGGTTTTCCTCATTGGCACGGAGGAAGGGATGTTGCATGCTTTGAGAAAACAAAATCCAGAAAAAGAATTTCATATCATAACCAGTAACTTTATCTGCACTGATATGAAGAAAACCACGCTAGAAACGATTACGGAAGCTATGCAGACAAGGAATAACGTGGTCACTGTGCCCGAAGAGGTAGGAATGAAAGCCAAGCAAGCTATTGACAGGATGCTGGCCATAATTTGAAAGGGAGAAGGGAATAACAATGAAAAAAGAGCTTTACAAAACGCTGGGCGGTGCGAAATGTCAAGAGCTGTATGCCAAATATCAGGGCTTTTGGAATATGCTTGAGCTAGGTAAGGGTCGGAAAAGTGCACTGCTGCGCGGCAGAGTGCAAGAAGGTACAGCTAAAGATTTTATCAGGGAGTTCCTACCACCGGGACTTAACATAAACAATGGCCTAATATTTGATTCTCTCGAGGGAAAGATGAGTCCCCAGTGTGATGCAATCATCTATAGTGGCGTTCCCCTTTGGCAGTCTGGCGATGTGGTGATTGTCGAAAAAGCGCAGGTGAAGGCAATATTTGAAGTGAAGAGCTTTATTGATACACCCGATATTTTTGGAGAGATGGAGAAGGGCGCAAAGGTCAGAGACCCTGATACTCGTTTGGGCGCCGACTTCCAGCAAAAGAAATTTTACTTGCCACAGGGGGCTAAATATATTTTGTTTGCTTTCGAGCTATGGTCTGGTGCGACTGACGATGAGATTCGTAGAAGGCTTAAGGAAATCTGTGACTTGTATGCTATTGTGGTGCGGCAAGAATCCAGAGCGGAACAGAAAAAAGGCAAGAGAAAGAAGGAGACCGACTTCAATGACTCGGTCTCCGGGCTAATCGAGTGGTTGAGAGGTATTAAGCCAAGCCCCGAGGTGTCCTCATGAATCACTATGACTATATAGTAGTGGGCAGTGGCATTGCCGGGCTTTATATTTCTTTGCTTGCCATAGAGCGGGGTAGTGTTCTTATCCTGACTAAAGGCAGCATCGATGATTGCAATACTAAGTATGCTCAAGGGGGCATTGCCGCTGCTATAGGCAAGGATGACTCTCCTGAACTGCACTTCAAGGATACTGTGGCTGCGGGGAATGGCTTATGTGATGCTGAGGTTGCGCATATCTTGACTGATGAGGCTGCTGAGTGTATCGCTGACCTAATCAGATTTAAGGTTCCTTTTGATACCTTGAATGGCGAAATTGCTCTGGCTAGGGAAGCAGCTCATAGCGTTCCACGCATTATCCATGCCGGCGGAGATGCCACCGGGGAACATATTGAGGTTACTTTAAGCCGAGAAGTGCGTGCTAGACTTAAGGTTTTGGAATATTGTTTAGCCAACGAAATTTTAGTAGAGAATGGCAAGGTAAAAGGGGTGAGGGCTCTTGATTGCCGGACTGGCTCGGTAGAAGAGTATAGTTGCCAATTTCTCATTTTAGCTACTGGTGGTGCTGGACGCCTGTTTAAATATACCACCAACTCTGATGTAGTTACGGGGGATGGTGTAGCTTTAGCTTTTGAGGCGGGTACTGAAATCAGTGATATGGAATTTTTCCAGTTCCATCCTACCGTTCTTCGCTTACCAGGAGTAGCTCCTTTCCTTATCTCCGAAGCGGTAAGGGGAGAGGGCGGCATACTAAGAAATGTGGAAGGCTACCGCTTTATGCCCGATTATACTGCTGAAGCTGAGCTGGCACCCAGGGATGTAGTAGCTCGCAGCATCGCCTACGAAATGAAAAAGTTGTGCAGCGATAGAGTTTTCCTGGATGTCACCCATTTGCCAGCTCGATTAATAACCACCCGTTTCCCTCATATCTATCGCTTTTGTCTGGACCATGGTTTGGATGTCACTAAAGGGCTTATTCCGGTAGCTCCGGCGGCACATTATCTTATGGGAGGGGTGGAAGTGAACACTTGGGGTGAGACAAATATCTTGGGGCTATTCGCTGCTGGTGAGATTGCTTGCACTGGAGTGCATGGAGCCAACAGGCTAGCATCAAATTCACTGCTTGAGGCGGTTGTTTTTAGTAAGCGGGTGGTGCAAAGAACCGCCTCCTCTTGTCATTGCGAGGAGCGAAGCGACGAAGCAATCTCTCACTTCCTCCCTGATAGGGAGATGCTGCCCACCTCGCCTCCACTTAATTTGCCTAATTTACAGTCTCTCATGTGGAATAAAGTGGGTATTATTCGTTCAGGTGAGAGCCTCAGTAAAGCTGCAAATATCTTGGCTACTTGGCAACACTCTTTGCCTCAGCCTACTGACCGTCCTTCTTATGAACTGAGCAATTTAGTTTTATGTGCCAGGCTTATGACTGAGGCTGCTTTGCTCCGTGAGGAGAGTCGTGGAGCCCATTTCCGCACCGACTTTCCTCAGCCCTCACCTGCTTGGCAACAGCATATAATTTTCAGAAAAGAACATGCAGCTAATTAAAGCTCAGATTGAAGAGATTGTTGACCGTGCTTTAGCTGAAGACCTCGGTTGGGGTGATGTTACTACTGAGGCTTTAATACCGGATGATCAGCAGGGCATTGCTTCCATCGTAGCAAAAGAACAGGGTATTTTGGCTGGAATTGATGTAGCTAAGGAGGTGTTTCACAAGGTGGATCCAGAGCTAAAAATAGATGCTTTGCTTGAAGATGGGGCTAAAGTTGACTCAAGTAGCATAATTACCAGGGTAGAAGGTAAGGTAGCTAGTATTCTCGGGGCAGAAAGAGTGGCTTTGAACTTCCTCCAAAGGCTAAGTGGCATTGCCTCAGAAACAAATCGCTACGTGGAAAGCGTCAAGGGATTGCCAGTGCGCATTATGGATACCAGAAAGACCACTCCAGGTTTAAGGTTGCTGGAGAAATATGCTGTCAGGGTTGGTGGTGGCGAAAACCACCGCATGAATTTGGGCGATGGCATTCTTATTAAAGATAACCACCTGGCAGCTCTTCGTAGCCGCGGATTAAACCTTCAGGAAGTTGTAGCCAAAGTTCGACAAAATGCGCCTTTGTCATTGCGAGGCGCCCCGAGCCGAAGCAATCTCGAAGCAAGGCAAACTCAAATTGAAGTTGAGGTCAAGACCCCGCAAGAAGCTGAGGAAGCTGTCGAGGCTGGGGCAGACATCATTATGCTCGACAACATGAGCCTTGGGGATATACGTCAGGCAGTTAAGATGATACGTGGTCGTGTCTTAATTGAAGCCTCTGGAGGAATGACCTTGGATAAGGTTCGAGCTGTAGCTGAGACAGGGGTTAATTTTATCTCAGTAGGTGCCTTGACCCACTCAACCAAGGCTTTGGATATTAGTCTAGAGCTTGAGAGCCTCTCTAAGGAATAACGACCTTAATAGGCCAGGGCGTTTCCGAATATTTTTCCACCATCTTACATGGAACATTTAGAACAAATGACCAAGTTAACAGGTTTGCGCTAAAGAGCCCCTTCCTTGTTAATTCGATTCGTTTTCCATCTGATCTTACGATTCCAAGAAAACTTAAAATTTTTAAAACTTTACCAAATTCACCAATTTCTTCGTTGAACCTCCCGCCGAATTCGGCCTCAAAGCCACGTAAATCAAAACCTTTGCAAATGAATAGTCTGGAGGTGACCCAGCGGATTAAGCGCTCCTTAGCATCTACGTTTCTTCCACCAGCTATAGGCAGGTTCCCATTTAGGATGCTGCGGATATATTCCTTGACTGAGCATGTGTTTTGATATTCATAGCTGCCAGTAAAACCTACAGCACCACATCCGAGGCCAAGAAGTGGTCCTTCCATTTCTAGGTTAACAGTGGCATATTTCTCGTTGCTCTTGCTGAATCCGTAAAGTTCAAGTGGCTTATAACCTGCGTCCTCAAGGACGTCAAAGGTTGTATAGAACATTCTCTTAAATGTCCTTTTGTTTGGCTGGGGCTCAAGAGAACCATTTTTTAGCCTTTGATACATTGGTGTGTAGTGAGTTATCAGAAGCGGGTAAGTGGTTATTTCATCAACATCCTGCTCAGTGGCTATTTTAAGATCTTGTATCCAATCCTCAATGGTTTGTCCTGGCAGCATGTACATCAGGTCTATGTTTATGAAGTTAAATCCGGCTTTACGGGCATTTTCTATGGCTTCTAAAGAGGCTTCTACTGAATTTGCTCTCCCTAGTATCTTAAGATTTTCCTTGTGGAAAGATTGGACTCCTATGCTGAGCTCTGTAATGCCTACTTCAACTAGCCCAGAAGCTTTTTCCCCGCTTATATCTTGGGGATTTGCCTCTATCCCAATCGCGGCTTTTTCATCCACTTCAAAATATTGCTTTACAGTGGCTAAAATCTCTTTATATTGGCTGGGATTTAAAAGGCTTGGTGTCCCTCCTCCAGCATGGAGGCTATCCACTTTTAACCCCAAGCTATCCAAAAGTTTTCCATACATTCCGATTTCGTTTTTGAGGGCAGCAAGGTAACTGTTAGCCAATTCTTCATTCCATAAAGTTCTTACGTAGGGACAAGCAGGGCATAGACTCTTACAAAATGGAATGTGTAGATATACGCTTATTTTGGTCTTATTATTGAACGAGTTCTTAAGTGATTCCACGTTGGAATCCCAGTCAGGTTTTTTAAATGTGCTTTTAAAGGCTTTTTTGGCGATAAAGCTCCAAATGCCAAAAGCGTTCCGGTCTAAAATCATTTTTTGCCTCCTTCAATCAAAGCTTGGGACATTAATTTGGAACTTGAATAACTTTCTTCTCTGGGGCAAGGCCATGGGCCCTGAGCAAAGAGACATCGTTCAAAATCCTCTCGGTGCTGTCCTCAGCCACTATCTCTCCTCCATCTAGTATTATCGTCCGCTGGCACAGAGCCCTTACTAGCTCCAGGTCGTGAGCAGCAACGACCTTAGTCATGGGCAGTTGCCTCAGAAGCTCGATTAACGACCATTTGCTCCTGGGATCAAGGTTGCTGCTAGGTTCATCCAGAACCAGAAGCTCCGGACTTAAGGAAAGAACAGTAGCAATAGCAATCCTTTTCTTCTCGCCAACGCTGAGATGATGGGGGGAACGTTGCTCATAGCCACTCATCCCTACCCATTCCAAAGATTGAGCCACGCGCTGCTTCACTTCCGATTCAGGATAGCCCATGTTTATAGGGCCGAAGGCAACGTCATCAAAGACGATGGGGGAAAAAAGCTGGTCTTCTGAATCCTGGAATACTAGACCAACTTTTCTCCTTATTTCCTTCAGGTTCCTTTCCTCCACAGGTACCCCGAAGATCTTGACTATACTATTGCCGCGAAGGATACCATTCAGATGAAGCAAGAGCGTTGACTTGCCCGCACCATTGGGACCAATCAAAGCTATGTTCTCACCGGGATAAATAACTAGGTTAATATCCTTGAGCGCCTTTTGCCCATCAGGATAGAAGAAGGAAAGATTTTTGATCTCTATAACCTTATCCATGACCTTTCAAAGCTACCAGAAGATAATGCCTAAGGAGGCAAGAACAAGACCAAAGGTAACGCCAAAATAAGCATCAACCTTCTTGAAATTTAACTGGTGCAAGCTGCGAACTTCGCCATCAAAGCCCCTAGCTAACATGGCAGCATAAACCCTTTCGCCTCGCTCATAGCTCCGAATAAACAGAGTGCCAATCATGTTGCCGAGCATCTTCAACTGGCGGAGCCTGCCACCGCCAAAATTGCGGCTATCCCGAGCTCGTCGCATTCGCATTACCTCATCTACCAGAACAAAAATGTAACGATACATAAAAGAAAGAATCAATACTATTACCTCAGGTACGCCTAACTGCTTTAAGCCTTTCAGCAAGTCACCAAATTTTGTTGTCGCTGAAAGCAAAATCAAACTAAAAATACAGAGCCAAGCTTTAACGGCTACATTTGCCAGAATGAGCAAGCCATCATAAGTCACTGAGACTTTCCACAGCCAGATATTGTAGCTGCCAGCTATCTCACCTGGCTTAAAAAACGGGATGGAAACAGCAATCAGCAAAACAAAGGGGAAAATTACCAAAGACCTCTTTAAGACGTAAAGGGGTGGTAACTTGGAGATAATGAGCAAAGTAGCAATGAGACCGAAGTAAAGGACAAAAGCTTGCCAATTCCTAATCGGTGTTAATACCAGAGAAATAATGAAAGCTAAACTGGCAATAAACTTGGTTCGCGGGTCAAGCCTGTGGATTAGACTGTCTAAGTCACTATATTGATCAATGAAACTATGCTTCACTTTTTGCCTTTAATAACCTAGCTACTCCATAACCAATACCAAAGAGCATGAGCGTGCCAATTAATCCAGCCAGAATTGTTGCCACAGCTTCACTTCCTACCCCTGGCATCACATAGTCAGGGATGGCCTCAAAAATAGCTTCACGGGCTGTTTCCATAAATCCCTTGTCCTCAGCTACTCTCTCTAGTCCATCGGGAGAGGAGGAAGCCAAGGGAGATACTAGTGCCAAAACCAAAGCTAAAATCAAAGCACCATGCCACCATTTAAATCTCATGTGATCCTCCTTTAAGCCTTTTGTATTTCCAGCAGGTCAGCTCTGGTAGCCATGATTAAACTGAGCACCGCGGCAGTTATCAGGCCTTCACCGACACCAATAAAGGCATGAACGCCTGCCATCGCTGGCAGGGCTATCCCCAATGGTACTGTGCCTGAAATAGCTAGCTCAAAGGCACAGGCAATAGATGCTACAACTACTGATAACCACGCAGCTAAGCCCCCGCTAACCAGGGTCCTCCTCTTCTGCCCGCCGAAAAGGAAAGCACCACCTCGATGAACATAATAACCGATAAAACTGGCAACAATTCCCATGTTAAAGATATTAGCCCCCAAGGCAAAGAGCCCCCCATCTTGAAATACCAGGCATTGAACCGCCAGTACACAAGTCATTATCAGTATCCCTGCCCAGGGGCCTAAGAGAATAGCGGCTAAAGCAGCCCCAATAAGATGTCCCGATGTACCCCCAGCTATAGGGAAATTAAGCATCTGAGCGGCAAAGATGAAAGCAGCTAATACTCCCATAAGCGGGATTTGCTTCTCCCCCATCTTTTTATTTGTCGCCTTGACAGCGTAAGCTACACAACCGGCAGCTACAACACAACCAACTGTTGCCACTGGTGCGTTCATAAAACCATCAGGTATATGCATCTAAGACCTCCCTTAAATCAAACTTCTATCAATCAATTGCATTGCCAATTTGGGTTAAAAAGGGCATCTTAAGTCTTCTTCAGCAACTTCCCTGTCCCGGTCTTTTGAATATTCCATGCATCTGCAATTAATTGCAATAGTTAAGCAAAAAAATTTAGTTATTCTTTCTTGCGACAATCACCACACTCCCCTGGAATAGCTAAATGTCTCAGATCAGCTTCAAACCCGTAACCGAGAAGTAATGTGTCCTTTAAAGGAAATAGCACAGATTCGTCTAAATCCACTATTTTGCCACATCTGCGGCAAACAAGATGGTGGTGATGACCCTTTTCAGCAACATGATAACGAACACGCTCCTCACCAAAATCTGTTTCCGTGACTAACTTTAACTCTCTTAGTAGCTCCAGGGTGCGATAAACAGTGGAGATATTGCTGTAAGGATAACGAGCATGTAATTGTTCATAGATTTCCTCGGCGCTAATATGCCCGTCAGCGCTATGAAGGGCTTCAATAACCAGCATACGCTGCGGAGTCAAACGATATCCTTTTTCTTGAAGAACTTTATGGCAGCTCATTTAAAATTGATTATAACAGGATGCCAAAATGATTGCAACAGGTTGCTGATGCAATTATTTGATTTTACTCTCTAGTAACAAAGTTACCGGCCCGTCATTATGGATCTCTACCAGCATGCGTTCTTGGAAAATTCCTGTCTCTACCTTAAGGCCGGTGGAGCGAACTTGGTCCACAAAAAAGTCATATAATTCCTTAGCCTTACCCGGTGAAGCTGCTTCGGTGAAGCTAGGGCGTCTCCCCTTCTGTGAATCAGCTAAAAGGGTAAACTGGCTTACTATCAAAATTTCTCCCTTTGTTTCCAATGCTGAAAGGGCAAACTCACTTGCTCCGTTAGTAAAAATACGCAAATTGACTATTTTGTCTGCTAAGTAGCGGGCATCACCTTCTGAATCGTCCTTGGCAACGCCAATGAAAACCACTAGCCCTGGGCCGATTCTGCCTACCACTTCGTCATTTACGCTTACTGAAGCCTTGGTAACCCGCTGAATCAGAGTTTTCATTTTTTGCATTTCTAATTTAATCGTGCTAAACTTAAGATTTAAAGAGGATATTATATCCAATCAGGTGGGCAAAAACCCACTTTTTTGTTAAATTTAATTATTAGGTTGGAAAGAGATGAAGACAGAGTTTATGATTGCTATCACTCAACTCTCAGCTGAGAGGAACTTACCTAAAGAAGTAGTTTTAGAAGCTTTAGAATCAGCGCTCATCTCAGCTTATAAAAAAGACATTTTCAGCCGCGAGCAGGATATCTCGGTCAAAATTGATCCTAGTGCTGCTGATATCAAAGTTTATATTAGAAAGGTTGTGGTTGAGTCAGTTACTAATCCATGGCGAGAGATCTCCTTGGATGATGCTCGAAAATTGCGTGGTGATGTTCAAGTTGGCGAGGTGGTGGAGATAGAATCTACACCAAAAAGTGCTGGACGCATTGCGGCTCAAACAGCAAAGCAGGTTGTTTTGCAACGGTTGCGGGAAGCAGAGCGCCATGCAATCTATGACCAGTTCGTTAATAAGGGAGGTGAAGTTGTCACTGGGACAATTCAATTCATCCAACCCAAACAAATCTATGTTAGTTTAGGCAGGACAGAGGCGATGCTTCCCCTCACTGAGCAGGTGCCTTATGAGCGTTACCGCGCCGGACAGCAGCTTAAATTTTACCTTTTGGAGGTAAGTCAAGGGGTTAAAGGGCCTCAAATAATGGTTTCTCGTTCTCATCCGAATTTGCTGCGCCGCCTTTTTGAGCTGGAAATCCCCGAAATTCATAGCGGTGTTGTGGAGTTAAAAGCTATAGCGCGAGAGGCTGGACAGCGGAGCAAGGTGGCGGTGTCCACTCACCAAGAAGGCGTCGAACCTATAGGTTGTTGTCTTGGACCTCGAGGCATTAGACTACAAAGTATTATTAACGAACTGAATGGTGAAAAAATGGATGTAATTCAGTGGCATACTGATCCCAAGATATTTATTTCTAATGCCCTCAGCCCAGCTCAAGTAGCGAGCATCGAACTAAATGGGGCAGAGAATACAGCTACTGTGATTGTTCCTGATAAACAACTATCTCTGGCCATAGGCAAAGAGGGGCAAAATGCCAGGTTAGCAGCAAAACTCACAGGTTGGCGGATTGATATTAAGAGCATCTCTGCCGCTGAAGCAGAAACAGCAAGTTTACCTCAGGCTGCTCCTGAGGAGTTGGAAAGTGGTGAATTGCTTTCTGCTAGATCAAGTCAACCTCGAGCATCGGAGCCGACTAGTGAGGGCGAAGTAGAAGATATAACTACACTTTTAGCCAGTGATGAATTTAGATTGGCCACGGAAACCCCTTCTGTGAGGTCTGAGGAAAAAGCGCAGATTCGCTTTGCCGAAGATATTTTACCAAGCAAGCCAAAAGTAGAAATACTAGGTAGGAAAAAGGACGCAAAGCCGGAGAAAGGCAAACCTAAAGCCAAAGGATTTAAGAAAGGCAAGGCCTACGTTGAGGACGATGAAACGGAAGAGTAAGCATGTACCTCAGCGCACCTGTGTTGCTTGTCGTCAGAAGAGGGACAAAAAGGATTTGATTCGTTTGGTACACATCGATAACGGGGCTATCGAGGTAGATATATCTGCCAGGAAGCCTGGTCGAGGTGCTTATTTATGTCCCAAAAAGGATTGCTGGGAAATAGGGCTAAAGCGAAACCATTTGGAACGAGCTTTGCGAACGAAGCTTAGCGATAATAATCGCCAAGCTTTGATAGACTACAGCAATAACTTGCTGAGGGAAGGCCAGATTTGAATAGTAAAAAAAGGCAGCCAGCGAATAATCAGAGAGAGGCAAATCAACCAACTTTGCCTCAAATTGAGCTTCCACCTTCCATGACTGTAAAACAATTAGCCGATACCCTAAAAGTGGAGCCGGTGAAAGTTATTAAGCAGCTTATGCGGAGGGCTATCATGTCCAACATTAACCAGACCATTGATTTTGATACCGCTGCTATGATAACACCGGATTTTGGCTATAGAGCTCAAGAGAAAATAGAACGTCGAGTCTTGCCTTCCCTTAAGAGAATAGGGGGTAAACTCCAAATCCGCCCCCCAGTGATTACTGTAATGGGGCATGTTGACCATGGCAAGACAACCCTCCTTGATGCCATTAGGAAAACAAATGTAACTGCTCATGAGGCAGGAGCTATTACCCAGCACATTGGCGCTTATCAAACTATGGTAGACGAGCGTAAAATTACCTTCTTGGATACGCCAGGACACGAAGCTTTCACTGCTATGAGAGCTCGTGGGGCACAGGCAACAGATATTGTTGTCTTGGTGGTTGCTGCTGAGGATGGCGTTATGCCTCAGACTGTGGAGGCTGTAGACCACGCTAGAGCTGCCGAAGTGCCTATAGTAGTTGCCATCAATAAAATTGATAAACCTGATGCCGAACCTGGGCGTGTAAAGCAACAACTTGCCGATTTGGGTTTAATTATTGAGGAATGGGGTGGCGATATAGTTTGTGTTCCCATCTCGGCTAAAAAGGGCCAGGGGATCTCAGATTTACTGGAAAATCTATTTCTTGTTGCCGATATATTGGAGCTGAAAGCTGACACTAATTGTGCCGCAGAAGGCGTGGTTATTGAAGCTAAGCTGGATAAAACTAGAGGTTCCTCGGCTACTCTTTTGGTTCAGAAGGGCACTCTCGAACTGGGCAATATTGTAGTAGTTGGCAATACTTGGGGCAAAATCAAAGCCATGTTCAATGATAAAGGAAAGAGGATTAAGAAGGCTGAGCCATCGGCTCCGGTTGAAGTTCTGGGCTTGAATGGCGTGCCAAGGTCAGGGGAGCTTTTTACCGTAGTTGCTGATGAGCACCAAGCACGAGGCATTGTGGATAAACGTGAAGCTGTAAGAATCCGTGCGCCTTTAAGTTTAAGCACCCTTTCTAGCCAAATAAGTGATGGGCAGGTAAAGGAACTCAATATAATTTTGAAGACAGATGTCCAGGGTAGCATCGAGCCAATAAAGAACTCCATAGAGCAATTGAGCACAGAAAAGGTGAGGGCTAAGGTTATACATACTGCTAGTGGCAGCATCGCAGAGAGCGATGTACTTTTGGCTTCAGCTTCTAAAGGCATTGTTATAGGCTTTAATAGTGACCCAGCGCCAGGGGCACAGCAGCTAGCCGAAACGGAAGGGGTAAGTATTCAAAGGTATGATGTAATTTACAAATTAGAGGATGATGTAGGCAAGGCATTAAAGGGAATGCTTGAGCCAACCTATGTTGAAGTGCTTGGAGGACGTGCTGAGGTACGAGCTGTGTTCCCTAGTAGCAAGCATGGTAAGGTAGCAGGAGTTTATGTTAAGGAAGGCAAGATATGGCGAGATGCCAAAGTCAAAATATTGCGGCAAAATGAAGTGGTCTGCGAATCTCGAGTCTCCAGTTTAAAACGTTTTAAAGAAGATGCCACTGAAGTAGTTGCTGGCCTCGAATGTGGTGCAGGTGTAGAGGGGTTTACCGATTTTTATATCGGCGACATTATTGAGCTTTATAGGAAGGAAAAGGTAAGCTAAGGCAACAAATGGCATTCTGAATGGAGCGAAGCGGAATGAAGAATCTCTGGGATTCTTCGCTACCCTCAGAATGGTAGAGGGTAAAGAATTCATAGGAGAGTTGAATGTCTAGACGTACTGAACGACTAAACAAACTTATTAAGCAAGAAGTCAGTGAGTTACTTGAGCGCGAGGTTGACGATCCCAGGCTGAATAATCTTATCTCAATAACAGAAGTTTCAGTTTCACCTGACCTTAAGCATGCTAAAGTATTTGTTAGTATCCTGGGGAACGAAGCGAATAGAACAGATATGTTAGCAGGTTTTAATACTGCTTCGGGATTCTTACGCAAGAGATTAGCTTCACGTCTAAGGTTGAAGTGCACTCCGCAGCTTAGTTTCCATTATGACGATTCTATTGAGCGAGGGGCAAGAGTGCTCAAGTTGATCGAGCAAGTTAGCAATACTAAATAGTCTAAGCTTTTCTAGGATAAGACTGGGGTACGTGTTGCGTCAGAAATTATGTTACCGAGTTACTACGAGATTTAGTTTTATGCTACTGAGCAGGGTATTCTGCTAGATCCCATAGACGCTTTCAGGAGTGAAACCGGGTTCAAACCATGGTATATTGCTGGGGCAGCCCCGCTTCTTGCTCGCCTTGGGCTGCTTTCCTTGACGTAGTATACGGATTACTGCCTTGCGATGGTAGCCTGTCACCTTAGTGAATTCGTCCAAGATTCTTCTCTCCCCTTTTTTCGCAGCTTGAAGATATCGCCATCGCACCGCCTCGGTGTATTCTAGTATGCTGTCCCGTGTCATATTCCCTTCTTTGGGAACACTTTTTAAAGGCAACGACACTGCTTTCGGTAACAATAATTATGAGGCAATTCGGCCCTTTGACGCCAAACAGCCAAAGCTGATAAGCTAGGATATCTCAAGGAGATATAGAAATGCCTGATAACGTAGAGATGGAGAAAATCGTTTCTCTGTGCAAGCGGAGAGGATTTATCTTTCCCAGCAGCGAAATATACGGTGGGCTAAGTAGCTGCTGGGATTATGGCCCTATGGGAGTGGAGCTTAAACGCAATGTTAAAAATGCCTGGTGGGAAGCTATAGTTCAGGAACGGGACGACGTTGTGGGCATAGATACCAGCATTATGATGCATCCCGGGGTTTGGAAGGCTAGCGGTCATGTTGATAGCTTCACTGACCCTCTGGTGGAATGCAAGTCCTGCCATCTCAGGTGGCGAGCCAGCGAAATAAGTAATGAGAAGTGTCCCACGTGTGGTGGTGAGCTGACTGAGCCTCGCATGTTTAATTTAATGTTTAAGACTTTTATGGGTCCCGTGGAAGAAGAAGCCAGCACCATTTACCTTCGCCCCGAAACTGCTCAAGGCATATTTGTTAACTTTGAAAATGTGCTCACCACTTCCAGGAAAAAACTACCTCTGGGCATTGCCCAGATAGGTAAGTCCTTCCGTAATGAGATAACAACGGGAAACTTTATCTTCAGGACTCGAGAATTTGAACATATGGAGCTGGAATACTTCGTCAAGCCAGGGACTGATGAATACTGGTTTGACTATTGGGTGAAGGAAAGATTGGAGTGGTACATCAAACTTGGCATAAGAAGGGAAAATCTCCGCTTGCGCCAGCATGGCAAAGAAGAGCTAGCCCACTACGCCAAGGATTATTATGACATCAAGTATCTATTTCCTATGGGCTGGTCAGAATTGGAGGGCATTGCCAATAGAGGTGATTATGACTTGACTCAGCACGCTAAATATAGCGGCAGAGACCTGAGTTATTATGACAGTGAAAACAATGAGAGGTATGTTCCCTACGTTATCGAGCCATCAGCTGGCGTTGACCGCTCTGTTTTGACCTTGCTCATTGATGCCTACCATGAGGAGGTAGTTGAGGGAGAAACTAGAGTAGTTTTGCGTCTCCAACCCTCTTTGGCTCCGATGAAAGCAGCCGTCTTGCCTCTGAGTAAGAATGAAAGGTTAACCCCCTTAGCCAAAAAAGTTTATGCCCAATTATGCTCCAGCTTTATGACCTGTTATGATGATTCTCAAAGCATTGGACGGAGATATAGGCGTCAAGATGAAATTGGCACTCCTTTTTGCGTTACCATAGATTTCCAGTCATTGGAGGATAACCAGGTTACCATCAGGGAAAGAGATAGCCTGGCACAAATTCGTGTGCCCATAGAAGAGTTAGAGAAAACTCTGGAGGCTAAACTGAGCGGTGAGCCCTTTGAGGCTACTCCACTGTGGGCCACAAGGCAGAAATGAGATTGCCTCGCTACACTCAGAGTGACACCAGCCCCAAATCGGTCAGCCTTAACTCAGGAATCACAGGCAGAGCCAGGAAGGAGAGGATGGAGAAAGGGGCTGGAGGCAAATTGCCCAGGCTAGCGGCAGCCTTTTCCAGCTTTTCAAATTGAGCCACAACCACCTCCAAAGGCTCAGGGGAAAGTAGACCAGCGATAGGCAATGGCAGAGAAGCAATGACTTCGTGGTGGGCACAAGCAACCAACCCACCTTGCAATCTAGTTATTTCCTCAATTGCTCTGAGTATATCAGAATCATTGGTACCTACGGCTATTATATTGTGAGAGTCGTGAGCTACAGAGGAGGCTAATGCCCCTCTCCTTAAGCCAAATCCCTTAACCAGTCCCAGGCCAATATTGCCGCTAGCTTTATGCCTTTCCACCACTACAAGCTTTAGAATATCTTTTTCTAAGTCGGGCACAATCGTCTCATCCACAACTTTTATCTTTTCTATCCTTTTCTTAGTGACTATTTGCCCGGGGACGATTTCGATGACAGGATAATCTTCCTCAGCGAGATTGCTTCGCTTGGCTCGCAATGAGAGAGATTCTGCAGTAAGTGGCTTAATGCGCACTGTATTAGCTGTTAGCTGACAGCTATCAGCTTTCAGTTGTGGCAAGGAAAATAAGGGCTTGCCTTGTCTTGCCACCAGTTTACCCTTATAAAATACCATGTCTATTTCTAGTTTGGAAAGGTCGGTGATAGTGATGAGGTTGGCCAGATAACCTGAGGCGATAGCACCTCTATCATGAAGACGGAAATACTCCGCAGTATTAATTGTGGCCATCTGAAGCGCTCGGACTGGCTCTAAACCTTCGCTGATAGCTTTCCTCACCACAGCATCAATATCGCCTTCACGGAGAAGGTCAGAACAACTGCGGTCATCTACTACAAAGAGGCATCTCTTATAAGTGTTATCAGTAACCAGGGGCAGGAGAGTGCTTAGATTTTTCTCAGAAGAGCCCTCTCGAATCATCAGATACATTCCCCGTTTCAGCTTTTCCCTGCCTTCCTCCAATGTGGTGGATTCGTGGTCGGAGAGAATCCCGGCTGCCATATAGGCGTTCAGCTCCTTGCCTCCGAGCTTGGGAGCATGCCCATCAATAACTCTGCTCTTCGAGGCAATAATCTTGTCTAAAACCTCCTTATTTCCACTGACCACCCCTGGGAAATTCATCATCTCCCCTAAGCCGATGACGTTAGGATAATCCCAAAGTTTTTTTATGTCCTCAGAAGTAATTTGAGCGCCCGATGTCTCCAGCGTGGTTGCCGGCACACAGGAAGGAACCATAAATAACATATCCAGGGGCAGCTTTTCCTCCCAGCTTATGACAAATTTTATGCCTTCAATACCGCAGACATTGGCGATTTCATGCAAATCAGTAACCACGGTCAGAGTGCCTCTGGGAACTACTGCTTGAGCATACCTCACTGGGTGAAGCATGGAGCTTTCTATATGTGTATGGCCATTGATCAATCCTGGAGCCAGGTAACTACCCTTTAAATCAACGACCTCCCTGGCCTGCTCATAATCCCCTATGCCAGCAATCCTATCACCACAAATAGCCACATTGCTCTGTTCCACCTCACCGATAAAGGTATTTATTATGCCAGCATTCTTTAGCACTAAATCGGCTGGCGTTTCGCCTCTAGCCACAGAAATGAGTTTTTCTAAATTCACAGCTTACTCTCTAAAGAACAGATGTCGGGCAAATGGCGGAACTTTTCATCGAAGTCGAGGCCATAACCAACGATAAATTTATCGGGCACGGTAAGGCCAAGATAGTCAATGGATACAGGAACCTGACGGCGAGATGGCTTATCTGTCAAAGCACAGAGTTTTAAGGAAGCAGGTTTCTTTCTTCTTAAGTAGTCCAGCAAGAAGGAAATAGTAATGCCTGTATCCACAATATCCTCGATTACCAGAATATGCCTACCTTTTGCCAGTGTCTCAAGTGGTTGAACTACTTTAACTTTACCTGAGGTCTCTTTGGCTGCACCGTAGCTAGAGAGCCTGACGAAATCCACCTCCACAGGCAAACCAAGCTGCCGCACCAGGTCAGCCATAAACACAAAAGAGCCTTTTAGGACACCAATGAGTAAAGGCTGCTTTCCACGATAATCATGGTTTATCTCGGAAGCTAGCCTGGCGACAGCCTGGCTTATTTCCTCACGGGTAATGAGAACCTCTAGACGTGGTTTACGGTGACACATCGTTCACCACATAGTTTACTATATTCTGGCTTTTTGTGTCATTGCGAGGCACTTTAGCGCCGAAGCCCTGAGCGAAGCAAAAGGGTCAGCGATAAAGCAATCTTGTAGGGTTGGGGCTCGTCCCCAACCACTAAGGCGGGGATAAACCCCGCCACTACGAAGTGAGATTGCGAGCGTGAGCCGAAGCCCTGAACTCTTTGTTTCCTGTCATTCTGAGGGAGACCTTCGCTTCTTGTCATTCTGAGCGTAGCGAAGAATCTCATACAGCTCAGGGTAAACTCCGCGACCGAAGAATCTCCTATCCCTCAAACAGCTCCTTTAGCACTTCCTGCCATTTATTTCCCAGGCGTTTAGTATCTAATCTAATCTGCCTAGTGCCAACCTTGACTGCATCTTTATATTTTTGTAGGCAAGATATCTTGACCGACATTCTCCCGTCAACTGGGTTTAATACCACTTGTTTCCCTTGGGTATAGATAGATTCCACTCCTGCTTTAGTTGCTAGTATTTTTATTTCTATCATATAAAGTAGGTTTTCCACTGGCTGAGGCAGGACACCAAATCTATCGCTGAGCTCTTGAGTTATATTTTCTATTTCTTTTATACGCTCTATGGTTGCCAGCTTGCGATAAAGGCTCAAGCGAGTGTTCAAGTTGGATACGTACTCTTCAGGTATATAAGCAGCCAGCGGCAGTGCTATGCTGGGGGTAAACTTAGCCTCCTTCTTTTTAACTTCGCCAGCCTGGCTTGCTTTTAACTCCTCCACCGCTTCAGCTAGCATTTGACAATAGAGGTCGAAACCTATGGCAGCTATATGTCCACTCTGCTCCACACCTAAAAGGTTTCCCGCCCCCCGAATCTCCAGGTCTTTCATAGCTATGCCAAATCCAGCGCCCAGCTCTGTAGCCTCGAAGATGGTCTTAAGCCTTTTATAAGCTTGAGCAGTTAGCCGCTTTCCCTTATCAAAGAGGAAATAGGCATAGGCCTGGTTGGTGCCACGTCCTACCCTGCCTCTCAATTGATAAAGCTGAGTTAAGCCAAATTTGTCAGCCTGGTCCACAATCAATGTATTGACATTAGGCATATCCAGGCCCAACTGAATGATAGTAGTGGTGACCAAAACATCGTAGTTACCGGCCACGAAATCCGCCATTACCTTCTCCAGTTTCTCTTCGGGCATTTGTCCATGAGCTATGGCTACTTTTGCTTCAGGTACTAGAGCTTGTAATTTGCTGGTCACTAAGGCAATGCTTTGAATCCGGTTGTGAACGAAAAAAACCTGACCATTTCTCTCTAGCTCGCGCAATATCGCCTGTCGAACCAAAGTATCATCGTAAACACCCACGTAGGTCTTAATAGATAAACGTTCCTCAGGGGGCGTTTCTATGATGCTCATATCCCTGATTCCAGTCAGAGACATATGAAGGGTTCGTGGAATAGGGGTGGCACTGAGGGTGAGAACATCTACCTCCCTTCTCATTTGCTTAAGTTTCTCCTTTTGTACCACGCCGAATCTCTGTTCCTCATCAATTATCACTAGCCCAGGGTCTTTAAAGGCGATGTCTTTCTGCAACAAACGATGAGTGCCAATGCATATATCCACCGTGCCGTTAGCTAAGCCCTCAAGGACCTTTCTTTCTTTTTCTGAGGAACAAAAGCGACTTAGCATTTCTACTTTTAAGGGAAAGGCTTGCAATCTTTGGCTAAAGGTGGCGAAATGTTGTTGAGCTAGCACAGTGGTGGGGACCAATATAGCCACTTGTTTATTATCCATCACCGCCTTAAAGGCGGCTCGTAGAGCTACTTCAGTTTTACCATAGCCCACATCCCCACAGATGAGTCGGTCCATTGGCCTGGGTTTTTCCATATCCTCTTTAACAGCCACCACTGCCTCAGCCTGGTCTGGCGTTTCTATATAAGGGAATGAGGCTTCTAGTTCTTGCTGCCATAATATGTCAGGGGAGAAAGCAAAGCCCGGAGTTATCTCTCTGGTGGCATAAAGGTTAAGCAACTCTTGGGCAATATCAGCTACCGATTGTTCTACTCTTTTCCTTGTCCTTTGCCATTCTTGAGTTCCCAATCGGTTCAAGATTGGTACCTGGTCGCCACTTCCGATATAGCGGGTGACTCGTCCAATCTGGTCGGTAGGCACATAGAGCTTATCTCCAGCGGCATATTCTAGAACAAGATATTCCCGTTCAGTTCCACCAATAGACATTTTGCTTAAACCGTTAAATCTGCCAATGCCATGGTCAACATGGACTACATAGTCACCGGGACTTAATTGTGGAAGAAGCCATTGGCGGCGTATAGGCACTTTTCTACTTGGACGTCTCTGTTTAACAAAGCCAAAAAGCTCAGCATCGGTAATCAGGTTCAGTCCGTGATTCATTACCCAGCCTCCAGCCAGTGAACCTTGAAGCAAGGTGATTGAGCCACAAGGTGGTACTTGCTCTATTTGCGCAGTAGGAGAGCTATGGATGCCTTCTTCCTGAAGAAGCTCAGCTAAACGGTTGGCCTGGTGACTAACCACAATCAGCCGCTGTTTTTGCTGCGTCATTTGCCTGGCTGCCTTAAGGAACCTTCCCAGATTACCTCCATAGCTTGGAGCCATGCTGAAGGGCAAAGTTTGTCTATGATTCTCAATGGCTGGGGCTTCCGAAGATTCGTCGAATTTTCGTGGCAAAGTAGCACCCCAGGATTCCAGGGCCAGGCGCTGTCTGGCCCTTACTTTTGACTCTAGTTCCTCCCAGGTAAAGTAGGGAGAGGGAAAGCCTCGAGGCAGCTCACCCTTTTGCAACTTTACCTTTCTTAGCTCTTGAGCTTCCTTGTTTAGCCTTCCAATGACAGTTTTGATTTCTTCGGGTGAGGTGAGAATAATGAGGGCCTTGCGGCGTAGGTAATCAAAGGTACTCCCGATATTGAACAAAGGGAAGTAAAACTCACTTCCTGAGAACCATTGTCCCTGTTGCAATCTGGCTATATCTTCCTCAAAGCGCTCTTTTACCTCAGCATTACAGCTATCTAAATCTAGGGCATTGGTCACCTGTCCCGCTGGGGATATGAGGACTTCCTTAGCCGGAGTGATAGTTAGCGAAGATACTGGTTGGGTTGAGCATTGATTCTCGGGGTTGAACAACCGCATGCTCTCTATTTGGTTGTCTAGAAACTCTATTCGGGCTGGTAATTGATTGCAAACAGGAAAAATGTCAATGATGCCACCCCGTCTGCTCATCGTCCCTGGTATTTCCACCACATCCTCCATTTCATAGCCTATGCTTTGCCATCTACGTAGCAGGCCGAGAGGGTCAGCACTCATGCCCTGCTGTAAAACATGGCAGGCACGAGCAAAATCCTCCCCAGGGATAGTTTTGCTTATTACTGTCAAAGCTGAAGCTACTGTCAAAGGAGGGCGTTTAATTGTCGCCCCGAACGTAGTGGCGGGGTTTATCCCCGCCATAGGGTCTCCAGATTCTTCGCTGCGCTCAGAATGACAGATCCCCTTTGTCACCCTGAGTCCTGACGATAGGAAGGAACTGAAGGGTCTCTGGGATTCCTCGCTACATTCGGAATGACAGGAGGGGAAGGGCTCATAAAGGGCTAAGGTGGCTAATACCTGTAATCTTTCTGTCATCGCATTGCTGGGATAGGAAGCAAAGTGCGCATAAGGCGAGAAATCCAGCTCAGGGAACTGCAGCAAATTAGCTGAAGGCATACACCAAGCTTGAAGTTGCTCATAAAGCTTCTTGGCCTCCTCAGGATGAGCAGTTATCACCATCACAGGCAAGTCAAGCTCCTGGTAAAGGGCAGCTATAAGATAAGGCTTGGCAGCGTCGAGTATTACCACTCTCTGCTCACCTCTGGCTGTAGCTAGTTGCTCCGCTAATTGCCTATAGCTGCGTGTTTCTTTAAGCAGTGAAAGCAAACAAGATAGATTCACCACTAAAGTATAGCAAGGTTCGCTTGAGTTGTTGACCTTCTATAGTGGCTGGTATAATTCCACATAATGTCTTATCACCGCATAGTAGTCAAATTCGGCACAAGCCTCCTTACCTCAGGCATGGACCATCTTGATTTGCCGGTTATGGCTAACCTGGTGCGTCAAGTAGCCCAACTTCACCACCAAGGTAAGGAGATAATAATAGTTTCCTCTGGAGCTATTGCCGCTGGAAGAGAGAGGCTCAGGGGAATTCCAGAACATAAGGGCATGCCTTTCAAACAAGTTCTGGCTTCAGTGGGGCAAGGCCACCTCATGCATACTTATGAGCAACTTTTCAGTCAGTATGATATAACCACAGCCCAGGCATTGCTTACTAAGGGAGACCTTTCCGACCGAAGTGGCTATCTTAACGCTCGCAATACCTTGCTAGCTCTCACCGAGCTTGATGCCATTTGCATCGTCAACGAGAACGACGTCGTTGCCCTAGATGAGATTGAGGAGCTTAAATTTGGAGATAACGATAACCTTTCAGCCATGGTAGCCAACCTGGTTGATGCTGACCTTCTAGTATTGCTCACAGATACAGGAGGCTTATATACTGCCGACCCACATCGCAATCCCGAGGCTCAGCTCATCCACCGGGTGGATAGGATTGACGCCAGAATTGAGCACCTGGCTAGTACCTCTGCTAACCGTCAAGGCATTGGAGGCATGGTAACCAAGCTCGAAGCAGCCAAACTGGCTACCTCTTCAGGAGTGGATGTAATCATAGCTGAGGGGCGAGAATCCGATGTTCTGGTCAGAATTAGCCATGGTGAAAAGATAGGCACGCTCTTCCCTGCTCAAGTTAATAAAATGGAGAGTAGGAAGAGATGGATGCTCAGCGGACTAGCTTCCAAAGGCAAGATAGTGGTGGACAAAGGTGCTATTCTGGCTCTTAAGGAGCAAAACAAAAGCTTGCTCTCCGCCGGTGTTGTGGAGGTAGATGGCAACTTCCAGCGCGGCGATATTATAGATATCACAAATAAGGAAGGCAAACATATTGGTTGTGGTATTTGCAACTATAGCTCTGCCGATATGGCTGTTATCAAAGGAGCACATTCTGATAAAATCTTAAGCCTTCTGGGCCGCGAATATAGCGACGAAGTCATACATAGAAATAATATGGTGATATTGTAGAATTACTCTGCCACTGGCACTCAGGTATACGTCTTAAGCAGAAACAGTTATTATTAAAAGTCAGAGAGGAGAGAAACCCATGTTGAAAGCCGCAATTGTAGGAGCCACGGGCATCGTAGGTCAGCAATTTATCGTTGCCCTGAAAAACCATCCCTGGATTGAAATTGCAGCGCTTGCTGCCTCTGAGAGGTCGGCAGGCCGCAATTACAAAGAGGCAATAACCGATGCTCGGTCTGGAGCTCTGAGGTGGTTCTGCCAGGAGCCTCCGGTAGAGGAAATCATGAAAATGCCGGTTCAGAATGCCATTGAGCTGGATGCCTCCGCCATAGATATCATCTTCTCTGCCATAGAGTCCGACCAGGCAAAGATACTCGAACCAAAGTTTGCCATTGACAGACCGGTTATAAGCACCGCTGCAGCCTTCCGCTACGATGACGATGTGCCCATCCTAATCCCGGGTATTAACTCCGAACATGCTAAACTGCTTGATGTTCAAAGAAAATCGCGCGGATGGAAGGGCTTCATTACGCCCATTCCTAACTGCACCACTTGTGGCCTGGTAATAACATTAAAACCAATCTACGAAAGCTTTGGCGTAAAGGCTGTCATAATGACTTCCATGCAAGCTATATCAGGAGCAGGCCGAAGTCTCGGAGTGCTGGGCCTCGATATTCTGGACAATGTCATTCCTTTTATCCCAGGAGAAGAGGAAAAAACACAGCGTGAAACGCAGAAAATCCTGGGCAATTTTGAAGGCAGCTCAATTAAGCCAGCAAGGTTCAATGTAAGCAGCACCTGCACTCGCGTTAACGTGCGGGAGGGGCACACGGAATCGGTCTTCGTCTCTACACAAAAAGCTTGCGAAGTAGAAGATGTCACAAGGGCAATGAGAGAATACGCAGGCTCATCCGCAGAAGCTGAGCTACCTTCGGCTCCCAAGCACCCAATAATCGTGCTGGATGACCCCTTCAGACCTCAACCGCGGCTTGACCGTGATGCTGATGATGGCATGGCCACTACAGTGGGCAGAATCAGGAAAGATACCGTCCTGGAGAACGGCATCAAATACCTTCTAGTCTCCCACAATACCAAGATGGGAGCTGCCAAGGGTGCAGTCCTTGTAGCCGAACTCCTTATCCGGGAGGGGTATATCTCCTAGGCGTCACCTCATCCCTCTACAAATTCGATACATCCTTCTGAACTAGTTTAGATAGACGGTGGACACCTCAAAATATGGAGTTGTCTCTCACTTTAAGTTTGGAACAAGCTCTAGCAGTTCTTTATGTCATTGCGAGAATAAGGCGGGGATGAACCCTGCCACTACGGTTACATCTCGTAGGGTCGGGGCTTGTCCCCGACCAGGGTATGGTGGTGTGGCGGCTCAGGGATTACGGAGCCTGTTCCAAGTTGGCTCGAATTAGCCTCCTGGTGACAGGACAAGAAGGTGATGTGCCACTAATCACGTGAATGGGTACACCCTCTTCCGATAAGCTCAAGCTTCGTGGTAGAATAGCCACAGCTCTCAATGAGTATCCGTAGAATGCAGCATGCCTGCATGGCCGCAGAGACTACAGCAAATAGCAATGCGCCACTGCGGAAAGAGAACTTTAGGAGGATTTCCAAATGATAGGAAAATCTGATATGCCAAAGAGCAAAATATGGAGGGGAAAACTACATGCGTTGGTAACAGTAGCTTTGATATTAGCTACAATGGTGGCCTTGTTTTCGGGGTGTGGGGGAGATACACGTAGCCAAACTATCAAAATTACCGTTGAACCCGTAGATGGAAGTGGTCTTCTAGCAAGAATCGAGTACTACCGAGGTAGCGAATTGGTGAATTCGATACGTTTTGTTGATGGAGATGGTGATAGCATTATTGATGGGAAATCAGGCCCTAAAGAGCAAGGCCATTGGCCCAAGGGTTGGGAATGGTTTGATGCTCTATATAATGATGTCATCGTAGGACACTCCACGATAGCAATAGTGGACGAGAAAATAGAAATCCAGGATAGCACCACCTATAAGTTCCTGCCAGGGGAGTATGAGTGCGGACGGGTTGGATGAAACAATTGAGCCTTCTGCCCGTGGTGCAGTCTAGCAAAGTACCGCGTCCGGGATGCTGATGTCGGAGGTTCAAATTTTCTCGCTCTGACCAATTTGTTTAACATTAATAGTTGTCGCTCTCTGCTAGAAGCATCCACGTAACCCTATCCAAAAGACAAAACGTTAACCTATTCAATATTGCATCTATCCGCTTCTATATGCTAGAATAGTGTAGACGGAGAAAATGTCATGCACTGCAGGAGGTTTACCCCATGGTGATTGTAAAGGAATGGTTCACAGTAGAAGAGGCTGCTGAATATTTGTGTGTCTCCAAGAGGACTATTTATAAATTGACTCAGGAAGGCAGATTGCCCGCTTTCCGTATTGGTCAACAGCGCCACCGCCGATTTCGCAAGGAGGACTTGGATAAGGTGCCTCAGGTACCAGAGACTACCAAGGGCATGGATTCTATGCTAGCCTTGTCAGCTTCAGCTGACCCTGTTCTGGCAGAACTCTGGGATAACGAAAGGGATGCTGCCTATGACCGGGTATAGTCGCGGTGACGTGGTGCTGGTCAGCTTTGTGTTTGCTGGTGAAACTGGAGTCAAGCAGCGTCCTGCCGTTATCATCAGTTCGGCTATCTATCACCAACAGCGGCAAGAGGCTATCATCAGCGCTATTACCAGTAGGGTAGACCGAATCTTGGTAGGCGACCATGTGATAAATCACTGGCGGGAAGCTGGGCTATTATTCCCCTCTGTAGCTACGGGAATTATCAGGACGATAAAACAGAGCATGCTTGTCCGTAAATTGGGCAGAATATCACCAGATGACCTTAAGGAAATTGACAGACAACTGAGCATTGCTCTTGGAATAGCTTAGGAATGACAGACATTCTTATCCATGAGTATTTTGGTGTAGGTTTGGACGAAGAGGCGTAGTGTTCGGGACACTAAGGTCGGAGCTTCAAATCCTCTCGCCCCGACCAAAAGAAGGTTATGGACTAAGCCATTCCTCCCTAGTAATTCCCGCCCTCCTTAAAATCCGAGAGAAAGGAGCAATTCCAATCTCTCTGCGGTGTGGGTTGGGAATGGTTAATACTAAGTTTCCCCTTATCATGTAGGGGTGTTTCCCGCCTCGAAAAGGCCCCCTCAAATCCAAGCCTACGAAGCCGCCTTACTAGCTTTGTCCATGAAACAGGCGAAAGCTCAGCCACCGACTTCTAAAGTTTTGAGTTCTTCTATTCTATGTTCACCTATAGAAGGGATGCTTAATCCCCTTCTGAGCCTTACCACAAGCCAACCATCAATGACCTCGGCTAAATTACGACGGCATTCCTCAAGTGTTTTACCTGTAGCTCATATACCTTCAAGCTCTGGAATCTCGCCATAGTACGATTCCTCATCCTCAATGATTTCATACCTTTGCCCTACTCAGAGCAGCCTCAATATATTGTGTAATCAATTTTCACCTCTTCTCTTAGCTTATCCTTGCCCGCTAAAGGATCCCCATCCCACTGATATTCCGCTTGATATCATTATAGCTTGAATGGCTACTTGAGGGCAACACGCCACCTTGGCAGCAATAATTAAGGCACTTATGATATATAATAGGTTTAGCCCATAGGGCGAAGTGCACAACGTCCGGGAGATGAAGTCAGGGGTTCAAATCCCTTTGCTTGGCTCACTCGTGCTATAATGTCATTAGTAGCTTTACCTTGTCTTGTAACTATAGAGGAGGTTTGCTAAATGGAAGATTGGAAAGAGCGCATCTCTATTAACCCGAATGTCTGTCATGGCAAGCCTTGCATTAAGGGAACACGGATTTGGGTTTCCTTGATAGTGGACAATCTAGCTGCAGGCTCCAGCGAATCAGAGATACTCGAAGCCTACCCCTCATTAACCAAGGAAGATATCCGAGCAGCATTGGCCTTCGCCGCTGAGATGTCCAGAGAGCGCTACGTAGCCATCCCTTTGAGGGCCTAACCTACTCCACTTCCCACCTGAGGGAACTCTAGGACTTGTTGTATTACGTGGACCAAATCAGCTCTTCACTACTATGCGGGTCCTCATAGAAACCTTAATTGACGCCCTGATTAAGGAATCGCCCTTAAATAAACTCTGGATTGTAGAGCCAGGTCGCCTTCGTATTCATGAAGAGACGGAGGTGAGTAACTCTTAAATAAGGGGCAGCACAGCCAGAATTTGCAATAGCGCAGCGTTCGGGGCGCTGAGGTCAGAGGGTCAAATCCCTCCTCGCCCCGACCAATTTATTGAACATTAATAGTTGATACTCCCTGCCAGAAGCATCTATGTGATCCTGCCCAAAAGGCAAGCAAAGCGCTAGTTTGTGACGCTCTTCTTGCAGGGTCATATTCTTTTGCACGGTAGCTATGGGAAGAAGGAAACACACATGTAACCTGCTTTAGAGAGGCTTAGTAGACCTCAAGCTGGTTGAAGGTTCTCCAGTGTAATCTTTGGCTGAGAGCGGTCTATTCCCAGGCGGAGAGAGGCATCCAGCACTTCAATGCCTGCTATTTCCTCCCCAGGCCCAAGGTCTACAGCAATGTCTTCGGTAAGACGAATCGTGGTCACCTGTGTAGGCCCTTTCTTAAAGGAAATATATAAAGCATCAACTTCCGGATCGTAATGCATTTTCATTTCTTACCTCCAAAATAAAATACATAAACTGTTACTACTACCATTCTATCACTTTCTTCAAAAACGATAGGCATAACTTGCTTTACCTCATAGTAGCGTCCTTTCCAATCCTGCTGGAAGGCGAAATTTTTGCGAAAGGCTAACCGTCCCTCCTTCGCTGGGACTCTCTCACCGGCATGGATAGCCGCTTCAACCTCTTCACGAGTAGCACCTCTGTCAGGCATCTGTTCCAGAGCATGTTGGGAAAGGACAATCGTTTTCATATGCTCCTTGCCTTCACCAGGCGGTTCTTCACCAGCTCCACCACCACCCGATGGAACTCGAGTTGCTCCAGAAGCGCTTGCTCTGCTGCCATCTCACCCCTTGAAAGCAAAATTGGCCTTAAAGTTTTAACTTGAATTGACATTCTCATTCTAGCATAAAACCAATGGCTGGCACTTTTTAAACAGGCATCGAACACTCGACAGAATAACAGCAAACGAGTTATGTAAACAGGCCGTACTAAAGCCTAAATTCTAATACAGGGAACTGGGTAAGGGGGTATAGCGTTCGGGACGCTGAGGCCGGAGGTTCAAGTCCTCTCGCCCCAGGCCCCATACAGTAGGTCAAAAACTACCGTACTACTAGCGAGATTTGGAGAAAATACCCCGCGCACAGTAAGCAGCCTTGATTATGGAGCCGCCTCCACATACCGCTCACACGTCTTTACCTCAATATAGCCGGGAAAGCCACAACCCTACTTCTTATCCTCCTCCTGGAAATGCTCCGCCACGGTTTTGCCAAAGTCCTGGGCTGCCTTTCCCGCCTCCTTGAGTTTCTCCTTCACTTCCTCGTCCTTAAACCTCTTGGCCAGCGCTTTGGCAGATTCAGCCGCAGCATCACCAAATTCCTTTGCCTTCTCCTTCAGCTCAGGGTCATTGAATATTTCGCTGATCGCCGACCCGAATGCGGTGAGCATCTCCCCAAAACTATCCCCCGTGCTCTTTTTAGTGCTCTCCTTTTCTTTCGCCATAATACCCCCGGATGTTTTCTTCTCTATACAGTTAAGTTATACCCCTATTATACACATCTTTCTGCACTCTTCATTTCGCGGACTGCTCCGTGCAAGAGCAAATGTAGCTATGCCCGCAGACGAACAGCGTTCGGGACGCTGAGGTTGGACGTTCAAATCCTATCCCTCCAACCAATCTGTCTAACTCTAGTCGTTTGATGCCCCTGCCAGAAGCATCTGTGTCACCGCATACGCAGAGCAAACAAAACGCTTCTTGTGCACGGGTGTGATGGGCAACAGATAGTCACATACATTTGTTTCGTAAGGCTGCGAGAGCACTTGATATCTCCCTCTCCTGTGCCTCTATCAGCGAAAGGAATTCTTCAGGTGTTCGGGTGTCTTCCTCTCGTTTTCGATTTGGATTAACCGCCTTAAGGTCATAATTCTTGGCTTTGATTTCTTCCATAGGCACACTCCAGGAGTGCTCACTTGAGGTTCGCTCGGGGAGCAACTTAAAGAAATCCTCAAAGTGCTCCGCCGTGAGCGGCTGTTTCTTGGTGATATGGATATTGGAAAGGTCATAGTACCAGACTTTTCTTGTTGGCTCTCCTTTGGTAAAAAACAGAAGGTTGGTTTTGCTCGCCGCTCCAGCATTTATAAACACACCGGCAGGAAGGCTGACAATGCACCACAAATTGCATTCATCAAGGAGCTTATGCTTGGTCCGAACAAAGGCATTTTCGGTGGTGCGAAACAGAGTCCCTTCATCCATCACTATTCCACATCGTCCCCCAGCCTTAAGGCTATCAATGACATGCTGAAGGAAAAGCACCTGTGTAGCCCTGGTTTTATAGGCAAAGTGAGTCTGGGCGTCCTTCCCTTCCTTGCCACCAAAGGGTGGATTAGTCAAAACAATATCATAAAGAGCAGGTGCACCAGCAAAAAGCCCACCATAGACCTCCTGTCCAGTGAGAGTATTTCCATGCCAGATATGCGGCTCATCCATTCCCTGGAGTATGAGATTGGCCAGCGCAATAGGATAAACGAGGTCTTCCTTCTCACGACCATAAAAGGTGCTAGTCTTGAGAATTTCGATGTCATCTCCCCTCTCAGCTTTGGCACTCATATATTGATAGGCTTGAGCTAGAAATCCACCGGTGCCACAGCAAGGGTCATAAACTGTTTGCCCTACCTTAGGGCTTATCGCCTGCACCATTACCTTGATAATTTGTCTCGGTGTGAAAAACTGACCGCCGTCGTTGTTCTTTTCTCCCATCTTCTGGAGCAACCCCTCGTAAATTTGTGACAGAGTAAACATGTGGGTCTCATTTACTTGCTCAGCTTTTAGTTCGTGAATTCTATCCAAGATATCCAGGAGGTTACGCTCAGTATCAATTCGTGTCCTTTCTACGGAAGAAAAGACCTGACTGATTACCTTCTGGCGGACATTAGCTCCCGGGCGGTCTTTGAGACTATGGAGGGTCGGTATAAGGTCACCATCAACAAAGCTCATAAAACCACCAAAGGTGCCCATTTGTAACTCCTGTCTCTTATTCCCTTCAGGTGCCGCCCAATCACGCCAGCGATAAGGATATCCCAGAGATGGCTGGAATTCAGCGCCTACAGCTTGTGCCATTTCCATTTCTCTTTCCTCTTTCTCATCCAGAATGCGCAGGAAAAGCATCCAGGTAAGTTCGGGCACATATTGCAGAGCACCAGCACAATTTGAGCGACGCATAATGTCGCAGATACTCTTGACATAGGCGTTCAGACTCTGAGGAGTTGTGATTTTGCGGTAGTCTTTCATCCCTTAGAAACCAACCATTACGTGTCGCACTCAGTTTAATAAGGCATTTTTATCAAATTTAAAGTCTGTCCAACGCATATAAATACTCGTCTACACCTTCCCATTTAAGCTCTATAAGTCTATCCAATGCTCTTAATGCTCTGTTTTCTTCTTCTGGGAAACACTCGAGAATTGTATTTATTATATTTAAAGGTGCCTTTGAATAACTTGCAGGGATAAAATCCCTTAAATTGTAGAAATCGTCGCCTGCTTCTGCAAGAATATTTTCAAGTAAGTTAAATACCTCCAAAGGGTCAACCAATATGCTCCTTTCCAAATATCCAAGTATGTAATAAAGAGCCCCACCCCTAATTTTAGGTTTCTTGATGACTTTCTTTATGATTGGTACGAACTTCTTCAAATCCTCTGGTCTTGCTTGCATAAATAAGATGCTTACTTTGCCCTCTAAAACATCCTGTTGTTCTAGCATGCTATTTATGATCTTCAAACATTTGTCTACATTGGCTTCAAATCTTACTTGATTGGCCAATAAATTAAAACTCTCTTCTTCGCCCTTATTGATCAAATGCTCATCTTTCAGTAATTTTATTAAACTCTCTTCGGAACACATACCTCTAAGGTAAAATATGCTCATTATTACAGCATATGCTTCTCCTAATTTACCATTTCTTTTCTCCCACATCTTTTTAAGGACTTCTTGTAAGGCACCAAACTTGTCCTTAGGAGCATATTGCAAGAACTGTGGGATAATTTCAGAATATTCTTCCGGACCTTTCTCAAAGGCATTGGAAAATAATTCAAAGCATTTGTCCCAGCCAAGTGAGTTTATGGCGTGTGGTAAATATGCTATTAAAGCTGCTCTTACACTTATTGTTTCGTCTTTAGAAGGCCTTTCTAATATCTCAAGCAAATAACTTTCCTTAAACCGTGATAATAGCAAAATAACCAATTCGGCAAGCGCTCCTCGCGTAGAATTTATCCCCTCCATGAGAGCATCGTTGGAGTAACCCTGCTCCCTGTACTCAAAAAATCTATCTTTCTCCGGGTCCTTAGCCTCTGAGAAGCCTAGCAAAACATCCTTCAGTTCATTAAATTGATCCTCGGAAAGGTCATTTGCTATTTTTCTAAGAA
Organism: Dehalococcoidia bacterium; assembly: GCA_030605665.1. The sequence continues at coordinate 44,559 of JAUWHW010000064.1, forward strand.
ATCTGACTATTTCTAATTGGAGTGTTTCTCGCTCATATACCGAAGTAATTAATTCTATTATCCAGCCTATATCTTCCCTGGCAGCGCCTCTCTGTGCGAGCACCGAGAATAGGCGCACAAGATATTCATCGTTCGCAGGATCGTGGGACAACTTTTCTATTACATCTTTGTATTTACCTAAATCTTCCACAAAAACATTAGCTGCTTCTTGAGCTAATTCTTCAACTCCCCCATAGAATTTATCATCCTCAAAATCCCACCTTTCTTTCAAATCTCGGTTTTCTATCAGAAACTTATATAGCGCATCAGGAGCTTTCGCCCGTAATACACCTACTGAAACTGGTGGTTGGGCTGACTGAACGCCTGTGCTTTTTACCGGGGGAGTATACCTGTATTCTTTCTCAAAGTTATACTTATCTCGAATCTCTTCCAACTTTTTTCTTACGCGTTCATCATAGAATGGCTCAGGGATATGGTGTAATGGCTTCCAAATCCACACTCTCACTCGCAATTCGTCATCAAATTCTAGTCTTAGCAGTGAATTAATAACTCCTTCTCTTTCTCGAGGTGAAATAACTTCAAATATTCTTTCAATTGTCCTTATGAATAATTCAGACTGTTTGTACATGGTTGGATTTGTTAGATCGCTTCTTAAAATTCTTTTAATATAGCCCAGAATGTCATCTTTGTAATAGGAAGCATTTTCTATTTTGCATAACATTGATAACTGCCTTTGTGACTCCCACTTACTTTGCTGGAGCTTTTCTATTACTCTTTTCGCCTCCTCCGTCAAATCTGAACAAACCTCTAGCGCTTTGGTCTTATACCACTCGTAAAAGGCATACAGTCCAAATCGCTCAGCGTGTTCTGAATAAAGAAGTTCACTTGGCCAATCTGGGAGGCTTTTTTCTCCCGAATAATCGGCAGATAGTATTTGTTCAAAAAAGTCTGTGGCAGTCAACAATACCTGATAGGGTATCTTTTCATAGATTAACGGTAACACCTTGTCAAATGATTCAGTTAAACTTCCCTGAGGTAGACTGATTTTGCTTTCCTTATCCTGTAACTCCGTCATAACAGAATCAAAATATAACCCTAATGCTCTTTCGGCGGAGTATCTTGCTATCCTATTACACGTTAGCTGTACTTCATAATACTGTTTAACAAATTTGCTCCTCACTATCCGATCGAGAAAATCAATATATCTTTCTTTAAGGGGATCATTTAATTCTATTTTAGACAGTTCATCGGAGAGTCTGCGGAAAAACCACTCAGCGGTTTTGTTATATCCTTGAGCTAATAGTAAAGATGAAATGTCTAATACTTCGGACGGCTTATCTTTAGCAATCTTGGCTAAGAATGACAAATTTATTCTATATTCTATATCTGAGTCGTCTCTGGTTTTCAGTATTGGGAGAATAAATATATCTTTTAAAACAGTGTACCAATCAGGATTCGGTCCGCTATTAAAGAATTGAATTATAAGAGTTTGCCCGTCTTTCGTGTTGCTAAATAACCTTAAAAGAAATTTGCCTTCTTTAACTGTTGGATTGTCCCAGGAAGCTACATTGGCGAGTACCGCAGTTTTAATATGCATCCTTATTGCTTCACCTTCTTGCTTAAATCCTATCCTCTTATTGAGAGCCTCTTTAAAAAACAATTTACTCAGTTCTTCAAAAAGTCTTTTTTCTGAACTCAAACGGAGAAACCCAAGTATATGTCTAAGAACAGGTCTGATAAATAGACTCTGATCATGCTCCACTGCGAACTCCGCTATTGATTTACCCTCATCAATAACCTTCCAGGCGGAGAAGTAATCAATTAGTGTTTGATGGGCAAAGCTCAATTTCTGATTAGTCGAGTCAATTTGGATGATACCTGTAATCCCAGGCCTCTCCGTTTTTTTAATATTTTCGAGTAATTGAATATTGATGGAAGGATAAGACAAATAGATTGTCCTATTCCTAATCATCAGCTCCGCTAGTTTGGTTAATAAACTTGCCTCATTTGTTGATAGGTTCAACACTTCGCACAGTTTTGCGTAAAGACTTTGTAGAGTACAAATATCTTTAGGATCTCCACCTCTTTGGATAATATCCGCGATTATTCTTAAGTGTAATGGTATTCTAAGAAACTCTCGGATTTTTGGAGAGACAGAGTTGTAATCATAGCCTAAGTTAGTGAAAACTCTGTTCATAAACTCATTCGGTAGAAGTTCAATAGGTATTTTCTCTGACCATGCTTGTTCATTCATTGGATATAAATGCTCGGCCTCAAAATTTCTTGAGGCACAAATCACGGTCATACCATTTATATTCTTAAGTTTATCCACATAGAAAAGCCACCCTTGAAGCTCCTTTCTGCGGCTATAAGTTAACACATCCAAAGAATCTAACAATAAAACCTTTGGTTTATCTGCATCTTTTCTTCTTTCAAATAAGGCATATACATCATTTGGTGAATCTGCCTCATTTAAAAACTCTGCTCTAATAGCAGTTAAATATCCCACTTTATCTTTAAATTCATCGTAAAGTTGACTCATAAAGACACTTTTACCACTGCCTGGCTGACCAACGATAAGTATTACCCTGCCTTCTCCTTTCAATTCTAAGGATTTTGAAGCTATTTCTTTAACTTTTGGATAGAAGTATTGCTCTCCTACAATTTCTCTAAACATTCCTAAAATCCCCTATTGTATTCTCTAAAATCTTCCTTAGTAGGTAAAGGTGTAAAAGGCTCTCCTTTTTCTATAGTTTGTATGGAATATTTTTCCCCTAACCACTCAGAAATATTTTGCTTTAGCAGACGACAGAACCCTTCTTTCGAAGAAAACTCCGCATACTCTATTTGTTCACTCTTGAGGGCTTCTTTAAAACCTCTTACCTTTTCCAACTGCTGAGTGTCTATCTTCGAGGGACTTATGGGAGAATCACAAAAGAATACCCACAGCTCTTTATCTAACTTTTTTGCTAAGTAAAACTCTTCTTCTGTGCCTGAGCTATAACTCATACCTTCTAAATTAGTTCCGGGAGGAGACCCAAATCTTGTCCACAATATTCCTAGAAAGATATCACAATTCTCAACTAACCGATGGTTTATTCTGTCTTGAACACGAGGTTTACCCCTTCCCAACCATATATTTTTCTTCCAATGCCTTAACTCTAATTGTAGACCGAACTTCCTGAAATAAATATTGCCATCTTGGATTGACTGTTCAACAACATTTAAAAAGTCCCCTTCTTTAATTGCGTCTTCCGGACAAGAGAGAAAGACTTTTATCTCCTCAAAATCCGTCGTCATAGTTCGCCTCGAAGTGCCTTTCTTAAAATTGCCTGGGGAAGAGCATTAACAGCTTCCAATTGCTTCTCAACGGTTTCTTTGAGTTTTTCAGCTTTGGCCATCTTATCTCTAAGTTCTGAGGCAATGTGCTCTTGCACCTCTACTAGCGGTAGCGGAACCTTGAACGATTTTAATTGACTTCCTGAGAGATTGGGGATTGTTGTCTTGCTTTCTTGTCCACTATATGACCCAAAAACTTGGAAAGCAGCTTGCATCCAGTACATATAGAAATCTGGCACGACATCGTCGTTTAGCCTACGCAAACGATGAATGTGGTTCTGATGAAGGCAGATTTCCAGTTCCCCCCTCCAAATCGCCGTCCTGCCAACCTCACCACCCTCACACACCAAGAGGTCACCAGGCTTTAGGAATAGTCTAGAAACCTCCCCATCAGTGAAATCCATCTCATCCAGCGTGGACAAGTCGATACGCCCCCAAAGTACGTTTAGTGTCCGAAGAAACGGGTGTGGGGAGATGCCCTCTCGCCTCTTCGGAGACATGGCAATCCCCTGCTGCACATGAAAAAGCTCCCCTAGCCTTCTCCTCTCCCATCTTTTTGTCTCCTCACTTTCGAAGACCTGGCGGAGGTAAGCTGAGGGCAGAGCTTTGGCAGCCTCTAACTGCGCCTCGCAGGCAGTGCGTGCATGCTCCACTTGTGCCATCAATTCTTGAACCCTGGCTGCAATCCGCTTTTGCTCGGGGAGGGGTGGGAGGGGAATGCCGATAGAGCGGACTTGGTTATCTGTAACAGCAGGGTATAGCATACCCCTTACTTCCCCCGAAACGGTCTCGACAAAATCACGTGTCTGCACCCAATAAAAGAGATACAAAGGGTCAATCATGGTGGTTGGACGGAGCACAGAGAAGCCCGTACTACAGATTTCACCATCTAGCTCACTAGGCACCAAAGCAACAGCGTTTAGGTTTGGACGCGTGGTTGCTACCAGAACATCGTTCGCCTTAACTAACTGGCGAGCCCGACTTGGTGCATCGCTGCCCATAACTCCCCGCGCTTCGGTTATCCTCTTATGGGTGGTGTCAATGCTTGAGATGTCAATATAACGAAAGGGAATATCTGGACATACCGTAGGGTCGTGTGTTTTGGCTTCTTCACAGACTCCCCCCAGCCTGACCCATTGCCAGCCCTGCGGGAGTGAGGAGTTTGAATTGGAGATTGTGGAATTGCTCACCTCGTTACCCATTCGATGTCCTTATCGTTCTTTAATTCCTTTATTATGTCCCCTTTATGTCCCCTTTATGTCCCCTTTGTCCCCTTTAGAACATAAAATGTTCCTTTACCGGTAACTCCTGATTGGCTGAAAATTTCCTTCCCAACCAAGTCTACAAGGTCTCGACTTGCAGTTTTCTTGATGGCGCCAACAAGTTGTTGATATTCTTTATTTGTTATCTTCCCTTTCTCCTTTGCATACATCACAGCCTTTATCTGCCGCTCGTTTAACCCCATCTTCCTCAGGTTCTCTTCGGTATAAATGTCTTTGTAGAAATAGACCGAGAACCCACCCATCTCCTCCTTATATTCTGGCTCTGGTAGCCCAGCTCCCTTCATCCACTCCACCATTCGAACCGTACCACTACCGTATTGCTCGATGTAACCAGCAAGATAAAATACTTTGGCAATTAAAGGATTGCGCAAACACGATTGGTGCGGTTTTTTCAGTTGTTCTACTGTTATGCCTTCAGGAAGACCACCCAGGTTGGAGAACCAGATGTGGTCATCATATACCTTTATTGTAGTGAAATTGGCTATGTTGAAATAGTCTCTGTGAATAAGGGCATTCAGCACTGCTTCCCGAAGGGCAGGAATGGGGTAGTCCCAGATGTCCTTTCGCTCTATCCCCCTTATTTCGTAGCGGACGCCGATATGCTGCTTCAGAATATTCAGCGTTTCGTCAAACTGCTGGAAAAGGTTCCCTTTAACCCATTTGTCGTCAATTATGGTGGTCTCCGTCTTGAAACGGCCTATTCGGACGCAAAGGTTAATGAAATGTTTTTGTGGATTTTTGCCAAAAAGGAGAATAGCTCCGTTGGTGAGCTTACCATCTGCCATAAGCTCCAGCTTTTCCAGGACAACCTCAGGTGGTTCATCCAGAGATACACCAGCAAGCCTGTTCCTTTCCACAGCAAGGCGGGCAAAGCGATGAACAATTTCAGTGTCTATTTGCTCCAGAGGAAAATCGCCCTTCAGGGAGTCCCAGGTTTTGCCTCTTAAAAGAAGTGCTCGGAGTTTTTCTGGACTCATCTCCCTGGTGGTATTCCCCACTCGCTCATAATAGCGCCCTTCGTATGAGGCGGGATAACCTGAGCGGGCAACCTTAACCGCAATTAGCCGCTTATCTCCTATGTCCATAGTTTCTATTCCAGGATAAAGGGATAACTTGTTAACAATGCGATTGGTTAAATCCTCCAGAAATTTGCCTGAAGGCTCGATTCCCACGATATTACCTTTGTTATTCACGCCAAGCAAAATCGTGCCACCTTTTGTATTTGTGAAGGCAGAAATAGTTTTATAAAAGGCGGCGTTAGGGCTTTCCTTGAACTCCACCGCCTCGGTTTCTCCTGAAGTTATCAGCTTAACCACCTCGCCTTCACTCATACGGCAAATAACCTCTTCTTGATTTCAAGGATGATATCTTTGGGCTCACCTAGTGTTTTCAGAGCCTCAAGTCCGCCAGCTTTCTTGACTTCAGGAGCGCTCAGGACATAAGGGTTCTCTAACTCCTCGGTGCCACCTTTGACGAATTGTTGGGCGAGGGCTATCAAGGTGTTTCCGGTTTGGGGTGGCAGCCTTCGAAACCAATCGGCATGCTTATATTGCAGTGCTTCAACGCGCTCTTTCCTGGTCTTGGGAGCTGTTCCATATGCAATTTGGGTAAGGACATCGTAGAGGTCATATTCCTGCCATTGCATTATCTCGCGGAGCAGACGCACGCCACGACCATCATCGGGGAGCTTATCTATTAAGGTTTTTCGTTCGACTGGCTCTGCCCAAATGCTGCGGAAATCATCGAGGGTTTTGACTTCCTCCACAAGGTGCGTGGCCAGAAGCTCACGGTATTCTTCGACAGTCACCATGCTCAACTTGCCTTCTTTCTGGGTTACAATATATGTCCCGGCAGGATTAACACAGACATCAAACCCTTCCACCCGTATAACCTTTTCTTTCTCTCCCCCTTTGGGTTCCTTGGTTTCCCGGGTAGGGACGGGACGAGTTACAAATCCCTTTCCCAGAAGGCGCGTAGCATTGGTGTAATCGTAGACGCGGAACATCAACTTGTTTGTCGGTGGATGAAGCCTCGTTCCTCTGCCCATCATCTGGTGGAAAGCGATGGGGGAGCGGACATATTTGAAAAAGACTACATTGCGAACGCAGGGCACATCCACGCCGGTGGTAATCAAATCAACAGTAGTAGCAATAAAATGGCTTCGCATTAAGCCCCTCAAGTCTCGGATATATCGACTTCCACCAACTTCAGCAGTGCATTCGAAGGCGTAGGGCTCAAGCCTGGCTGTCTGTTATTGGAGCACCAATCAGCATAAAGATTGTTCATTTTAGCAGCCACAGCATCAGCATGAGTATCGCGGGTGCAAAAGATAATAGTCTTTTGGAGAGGGTCACCGGTCTGCAGAAGCATATCAAACAGGTCTCGGCACATCATTTTTACCCTATCGGGTAGCTGAATAATGTCCTCGAAAGAAGTGGGACCATAGTAGCCATAGGTGTCAGTAATCGGGACCGGTTGGCCCGTGATGGCGTTTTTGGCTCCAAGACGCTCAATATCCTCACGAGTTACACCGGTCAAATCAAGGTTTATCTCTCGTCGGATAATCTCACAAGCAGCGATATAGCCATCTTCAATGCCTTGCGCCATATCATATTCGTAAACTGGGTCACCGAAGTATTCAAGGTTATTCGCTGTAATCTCCTCATCTTCACAACGCTCCTCTTTTGTGCCTCCCTCAAAAGAGCGCGGTGTTGCGGTAAGGCCTACCTGTATTGCCTGTGGGTTGCGACGGAGAACAGTGCTCCATTTTCCCCAGGCACTGCGGTGACATTCATCAATGATGATGTGGCTAAAATAGTTTTCGGGGTAATGCTCCGTAAGAAAACGGGCATTCTCCTCATCAGTACTAACATTCAGAGTCTGGTAAGTGGCAATGAGGATTCGAGCATTTTTCTGGGGATTGTCGCCAGTGACCTCAGCAGCATTGGCGCCAAACACATTCTGAAAATGCCCAAGTCCCTGTGAGCGTAATTCATCTCGGTCGCAGACAAACAGAGCACGCCTAAGTTGCCCAGCATTAGCAATCTTCTTCAAAAGGTGCACAGCAATGAAAGTTTTCCCCGTACCTGTAGCCAAGAAAAGTAAAATCCGCCTTTGTCCTTGGGCTATCTTTTCCAAAGCAGCACGAATGGCGGCATCTTGATAGTAGCGCCTACTTGCCTCGCCACCGGGATAGGGGACTAGCAAGGGCTTTGCACTCTCTACTTCCAGTGAGAAGCCAGTCCCCTGTTCATACCGTAAGTGCAATTGTTCAGGCGTTGGGAATTCCTTTAAAGGTGAAGGACCGTTGGTTTTGCCTGTGAAGTTGTCATATTCAATAAACAAATACCCATTGGACGAATATACAAAGGGAACATGATTCAAACGGGCGTATTTCTTAGCTTGCTCCACTCCCTTACTTGGTGGTTCATTGCTTCGCTTGGCTTCTATCAACGCAACAGCAACAGGCTGAGTGCTGATATTCACCCTGATACGGAGCAGATAATCAGTTCGACCTCGCTGTCTTCGTTTCGGCCTACCATCTACAATATCTATCCCCTGGTCTGTCTCCTCACGGCGAATAAGGTCTTCAGTCCAGCCTCGGGAGTGGAGGACTGGGTCGATGAGCTTTGCTCTTGTATCAGCCTCGCTCAGGAGCATGCCTAAATTCCTCCACGTGGTTCATTATTACTTGGGCATCCTTAAAGTCATTATACATCAATTATAGGTATGGGGTATAACCCATTCTAACAGTTCTAGCAGGCAGATATAGTTTTTAAGCTAAGAGCAAAGGATGAAGACAAGCATAGGTATCACGATATTGGTTCACACTCCATGTAACATTTCGTCATTTTGTTTAGCTATCACCGGCTTTATGCCGGGTTTAGCAATTATCCCCTAGCAGCTAGACATTACCTAGCTTCACTCCTCTTAGGCCTTGTCCTGCCACCTCTGCCAGGTGTTCCTTTGCACGGTGCCCAGGATGGTAAGCAAATTGCTGCTTATGTTAAGGGAATTGTTTTGATCCCTTTGTTCGCCAGCGTCTCTGCCATATTCTTCGATAGGAGCCAACATCTTAGTCGTTAGCCAATAGTCCTGAAGTCAAAGAAGCTTCTTATGCCACGTTTGTTGAGAGGGATTCACCCTCACCTAACCTCTCCCTTCGAGGGAGAGGGGACAGGTCTTTTTGAGATTGCTTCGGCTGCGCCTCGCAATGACCTTATTGTATTCAGGCACTTTACTTTTTGGGAAACGCCGAACATCGACAACAAAGGTGATATTATGCTCCTTTAGGAGTGATACTAAATCAGCAAATTTCCTGCCTCCATAGCCAATAGTGAAAATTGCTTGACAAAAGTTTCATTAATATGCATAATTTCAACAAACGGTGAAAATACTGTAAATGGTGAAACACTATGAGGGAATCAGAGGTCGTAGATAGAATTCGAGAGAGGCTTGAAGGCCTTTTGAGTGATATCCCCTTCCTTAAAGCAGGACAGCCTATCACGCAAATGTCTTTGGAAGGTATCCGCCCCGACTTGCTATTTGAGGTTATGGCAGGAAATCGCCCCTCGAAAATTATTGTAGAGGTGAAGTCCATAGGGGAACCACGGCAGGCACGGTATGCTATACAGCAATTGAGGGAATACTTAGCTCGGATTGAAGATGCTTATGGGGTGGTGGCAGCACCTTACATCAGCAATGATACGGCTCGCCTTTGTAAGGAAAACGGTGTGGGCTATATAGACCTGGCTGGAAATTGTTTCCTGAACTTCAACCAAGTATACATTGAACAAAGAAACTACCCCAATCCAACTGTAGAAAAGCGGCAGCTCCGCTCCCTCTTCGCCCCCAGGTCAAGCCGTGTTCTCAGAGCGATGCTTGCCAATCCGAGGCGGCCTTGGCAGGTGCAGGAGTTGGCAGAGGAAGCCAATGTGAGCCTTGGTCTGGCTTTTAAAATCAAAGAACGCCTTTTGGATCTGGAGTATGCCCGTGGAAAAAATAGGAATATCTTTCTCAACCGCCCGGGAGAGCTTCTAGACAAGTGGGCAGACAACTATTCCTTTCGAAGAAATAGGATATATGACTACTTTGGCTTTGAGGAGCCCAAGGAGATAGAGCGAAGGCTTGCAGGATATTGTCAGAAGAGAGAAATTCCTTATGCTCTGGCTCTTTTTTCCGGTGCTGCCCTGGTGGCACCTTTTGCCCGTTACACCAGGGGATTCGCGTATGTGGGCCAAGGGATTCGAGAGTTAGCAGGATCGCTGGAGTTGAAGGAGGTCTCCTCAGGACCAAACTTTAGCATGTTAGAGCCCTATGATGAAGGGGTCTTTTATGGGAGCAGAAGGATTGAAGGACTAGAGGTCGTCTGCGATGTGCAACTCTATCTTGACCTTGTGGGATTTAGAGGGCGTGGTGAGGAATCAGCCAAATTTCTTCTCGAGCAGAGGATAAAGCCTCAATGGTGAAACAAAGCGATTATGGGGAAGCAGAAGTTCAGGCTTGTTTTTCTGTATTGCTGGAGATAATGACGGTCTTGGGCGAATTTCGAGAAAATGTTGTTATTGTGGGAGGAAACGTCCCTCCCCTACTTATTCGCTCTGCTAAGGAGAAATATCTAGGTACACTGGATATAGACCTTGCCTTAGATTTCAAGCATATTTCGGATGATACTTACAAGACAATTATCGAAACCTTGAGACACAGAGGCTACTACCAGAGGGAAGGTGAACAGCCATTTATCTTTTATAGAGATGTAGGTGATAGATCTGGAAACAAAATCACTGTGGAGATTGACCTGCTGGCTGGAGAATATGGTGGCACTGGAAAGGGACAGCGCCACCAAAAAATACAGGACGGTCAAGCTAGAAAAGCCAGAGGGTGCGACCTTGTTTTCGATAATGCAGTAAGAGTCAATCTAGCTGGCACTTTACCAGGTGGCGCTAAAAGCAAGGTAACCGTTAAAGTGCCTTCCATTGGGCCTTTTCTGATAATGAAAGGCATGACCCTCTGGGAACGGATGAAGGAAAAGGACGCCTATGATATCTATTACTGTTGCCGGAACTATCCCGGAGGTTTGACAGCCTTGGTGGAGGCGATAAGGCCACTGGTGAGGAACAGGCTGGCAAGGGAAGGCCTGGGAAAGATCAAAACAAAATTTGCCATAGTTGATGGAATAGGACCAACTTGGGTGGCAGACTTTCTGGAAATTGCGGATCCAGAGGAGAGAACCAGGATTCAGAGAGAAGCCTTTGAGCTAGTAAACGCCTTAATGGAGAAACTAGGTATTGAGCCCTTTTTAGAGTGACTTCTAGGTAGCACCTATCCTTTCAGTCTGGAGCAGGTGGACTTGGCATAGCAGTGAATGTAGGCAGTTATGGTGAAGGTGGGGAAAAAGATTACTCAGATTACAGTCCTCCATACGTATTCTCTAGGGCAATTAGTATCTGCCCAGAGTAACAAAACGTCATTTTGTTTAGCTATCACCGGCTTTATCTGCCAGCTTTAGCAATTATCCCCCAGCAGCTGGACATTACCTAGTTTCACTCCTCTTAGGCCTTGTCCTTCCACCTCTGCCAGGTGTTCCTTTGCATGGCTCTCGGAATGATAGGCAAATTGCTGTTTATATTAAGGGAATCGCCCTGATTCCCTTGCTTGCTAGCATTTCTGCGATATATCTTCGTTGACAGCCAGCATCTTAGTCAATAGTCCCGAAGTCAAGGAAGCTTGCTTATGCCCCGTTTGTAGAGGGGATTCACCCTCACCTAACCTCTCCCTTCAAAGGAGAGAAATCGAGTTAGGCACTCCTTAGCATGGCGTATTGAGGTGGTGAGCAAATCCCTCACCTGGATTGGGGAAGAAGCTAATTAATAATTCCTTGACCCTTAAGATACCCTTTCGCCTTTTCCAGAAAGATTTTTGCCTTATTTAACAGATCTTCAGCATCTTTCCTCTCAAAGGGAGCGATATCATAATCTCCCTTACCCCTCTGGCTAAAGGCGTTCAAAATGTATGAGTGGAGTTTGCATCCACTCTAAACCTTTACCCCCTCCTCTTTTACATTCAAAATTAAGGGTGACCCTACGTTATCAAAAAACTCCTTTTCATAAACAACGTAAGCAATGACGACTTCATTCTCCAAGGATAAGGCGCTAATGATACAACTCATTTTATTCTTCTCTTCCCTGGTCAAAGACTTATTTACCACAATAAGAATGTCGATGTCAGACTCC
>JAUWHW010000009.1 GCA_030605665.1 Dehalococcoidia bacterium
TGCCTTAAGCGCCAGTGGTTGTATAGGAGGACAAGCAAAACCTCAAGGATTCTCTGGAGTTACATCTTATGATGGGATTCTCTATTTAGGCTCCATGGAGGGCAAAATAATGGCAATAAACTCCTCAGCGCGAAATCAAGAACTGGATTTTCCTTCTTCTAGCGGGGAATGGTCTTTTGCTATTACCATGCCTTCTAAAGGTATCTGTGGCAGCTCGGCTGTGCCAGTCAGCATATATGGCATGCCTGCTGTAGCTAATGGCATGCTTTGCATTGGCACCTATAATGGTAAGGTCTTAATGATAAACCCATTAGCCAGGAGCCAGAATTTACCCTTTCCTCAGGTAAGGAGTGGGGAGTGGATTTACCCCAGGACGGAAGATGTAATAAAGCCTATTGTGGGCAGCCCAGTAATAGCTAATGATGCCGTCTACGTGTGCAGCTCAGATGGCAGAGTCTATGCTTTGGATGTGAACTATGGCGATGAAAGGTGGAAATCCGACCCGCTGGATGGCAAGTTATGGACGACGCCAGTGGTGGACGGAGATACTATATATGTGAGTACCTTTGATGGGCATATTTATGCTTTGTCGACCAAGGATGGTAGTTTATTACCTTGGACCTTTGAGGCGGAGGCAGGATTTGTCTCCTCTCCAGTACTTTATAAAGACAGTATATTTGTAGGTTCGTTTGACCGCAACCTCTATGCTGTGAAAATAGGCGATAATAAGCCATTGTGGAAGTTCACTGCTGGTAATTGGTTTTGGGCCGCTCCTGTAGTTAGTAATGGTGTTGTTTATGCTGGCTGCCTTGATGGCAAATTGTATACTATCAATGCTGAGACAGGTGATGAATTGTGGGAATTTGATGCTGGAAGTCCCATTGTTTCCTCACCAGTCTTAGCAGGCGATTTATTGGTGGTAGCTTGTGACTCAGGTGATGTATATATTATTAATGCGAAGACAGGTATCAGCGAGCGAATTAAGAATCCCGACGACCCCCAAAGTACTAATAGGCCCTCCATTGATGCTTCTATTCGGGGCTCTCTTTGTCTCCAAGATGGCATAGTCTATGTCCGTGCTCAAGATAATTGCTTGTACGCTGTGGATATTGACCAAGGGAAAGTAGATTGGGAATTCTCCCTAGCTAATGAATAAGGCCTGTAATTATGCTGAATTTATGGAATTTGATTGTTCTTGACCCAATGCTTAATGGGTTGGTGGCTTTATCTAGCCTTTTCCCTAGAGCAGTGGGGTTTGGTTTGGCCATCATCATTCTTACTATTGTGGTTCGTTTGATACTCACGCCTCTTACTTTAAGGCAACTCAATTCTACTAAGGCTTTGCAAGCTATGCAGCCCAAGATTCAAGAGCTGCAAAAGAAATATGCCAAGAATAAACAGAAACTTCAGCAGGAGATGGTGAAAGTCTATAAAGAGGCTGGAGTGAATCCTCTAGGTTGTATATGGCCTATGTTAATCCAGTTCCCCGTCTGGATTGCTCTTTATCAGTCCATTATGAGAGCCTTAGCTACTGCCCCAGAGAACTTACTGGACCTGTCTCGGCACCTTTATTCCTGGCAAATAGTAAATCAAGCAATTCCTTTAAACAGTCGTTTCTTGTGGCTTGATTTAGGACGGCCTGACTCCACATTAATCCTAGCCATTCTAGTTGGTGGCACGATGTGGGTGCAGCAGAAAATGACCACTGCACCTTCTGCTGACCCAAAACAGCAGTCCCAAAGCAGGATGATGTTGCTAATGATGCCGCTTATGTTTGGTGTGTTTGTTTTGATGTTTCCCAGTGGTTTAGCCCTTTTTTGGCTAGTTTCCAATGTGATTGGTATTGTAACTCAATATTTCATTGGTGGAGGTTGGGGCCATTTAAGATCTTCCACTGCTAGGCAATCGATGCCAAAGCAGAGAGGTAAGCGAGCATGGTAAAAACGACATTAGCCTGCATGGAGGCAAATTGCTAAAAGTGAGAACTTAGAAGATGGAAGAGTTGGAGATAACTGCTAGAACGGTGGAACAAGCAACCAAGGAGGCAGAAAAGCGGCTAGGGGTAAGTCGGGATCAATTTGAGGCAGTAGTTGTTAAGGAGGGTAAATCAGGAATTTTTGGGATGGGAGGTGAAGAGGCTGTGATTAGAGTAAAGCCATTAACTACACTAGAAAAAGATGTAGCTAAGATAGCTACAGAGGTGGTGGAAACCTTGATTAGGTTAACGGGGGTAACGGGTACGATTAAGGCCTCGTGTAGTGAGATACCGATAACCTTGAATATTGAGGGTGACGACTTAGGCATTTTAATTGGTAGGCAGGGACAGACTCTAGCTTGCTTACAGTATGTCATTAGACTCATAGTAGCTGAGCGGCTAAAGGCTTGGTTGCCACTAAATATTGATGTTTGTGAGTATAAAAAACGCCGCCGTGATTCCTTGCAAAGGCTGGCCTTGAGATTAGCGGAGCAAGTAAAATTAAGGCGTCGTGCTATGACCCTTGAACCAATGCCGCCTGACGAACGCCGTGTTATTCATTTAGCTTTGGCTAACCACCCTGATGTTGCTACTCACAGCATAGACGAAGGTGAAAATAGAAAGGTGGTCATTTTGTTGAAGCGAGGCTAACCTATGTTCCGCAAAGTAAGTAGTAAGACAAATTTTCCTCAAATGGAGCAGCATATCCTTCATTTTTGGAGGGAGCATGACGTTTTTGACAAAAGTATCAAGGCAAGGCAAAGAGCACCACATTTTGCCTTTTATGAAGGTCCGCCCACAGCTAATGGTAGTCCAGGGCTCCACCATGTGTTGTCTCGATTATTTAAGGATATCGTTTGTCGCTACAAAACAATGAAAGGTTATCACGTGCCACGTAAGGCGGGATGGGATACCCATGGATTGCCTGTAGAGTTGGAGGTAGAGGGTTCTCTCGGTTTCAACAATAAAGCTGAAATTGAGAAATATGGCATAGCTCAGTTCAATCAGAAGTGTCGGGAAAGCGTCTTTAACTACATCAAGGAATGGGAAGTTATGACTGAGCGTATTGGTCATTGGTTAGATATGAAACATCCTTATATAACTTTAGACAATGGCTATATTGAATCTTGTTGGTGGATAGTGAAAAAACTATGGGACAGAGGTTTGATTTATCAAGGCTATAATGTAACGCCACATTGCCCCAGATGTGGCACCTCACTCAGTTCCCACGAAGTAGCTCTGGGTTACCGAGACGATGCTGAGGACCCTTCAGTTTACATAAAGTTTAAGCTCTGTATTCGTTCATTGTTGGAACAAGACTTGGTACTTCGCTCTATTCTTGAGCCTTCATCTTTAAGTAAGAAGCCTGCTTACTTTCTTGCTTGGACGACTACTCCTTGGACTTTGCCTGGCAACACCGCCTTAGCGGTAGCTCCTACTGCTGAATATAGTGTAATGGAAGGGGAACAGGATTATCTTATTCTAGCTACGCAACTTACTGGGCAAGTTGGTCTTGAGGGCTATAAAGAATTGGGCATTATATTAGGTGATGATCTCGCCCATCTGGAATACGAGCCTTTGTTTAATCCCCATGATTTTGGTGTACCTCGCATGAATTTGCCTTCTCTAGATATGCAAGTAGCAAGGAAGGGATTGGCGTATCCGGTAATCAACACTGATTTTGTCTCCTTGGATGAAGGCACAGGTATTGTCCATATCGCTCCCGCTTTCGGGGAAGTTGACTTCGATGCGGGAATGGATAAGGGGCTTGATTTCGTTCAGCCTGTGGACTTAGAAGGAAAAATCACTGGTACCTATCTCTTTGCTGGTAAGTTTGTTAAGGATGCTGATCCTCTCGTCCTTGATAATCTTAAATCACGTGGCTTGCTCTACCGCAGTGAGAAAATTATTCACACCTATCCCTTTTGCTGGAGGTGTGACACACCTGTTCTCTACTATGCCAAGCGAGCTTGGTATATCAAGACAACGGCAGTAAAGGACAAGCTTATTTCTGGAAATGCGGAGATAAACTGGTATCCAAATCATATTAAGTATGGGCGTTTTGGTGATTGGTTAGAAAGCAATGTCGATTGGGCTTTTTCCAGGGAGAGGTATTGGGGGACTCCCCTTAATATTTGGCACTGTTCTTCCTGCGACAACTATGAGTGTGTTGGCAGCATTGATGAATTGAAGGCAAAGCCAAATCCCAGTGGCTTAGATGAGCTTTTAGAGCTGCACCGTCCTTACGTGGATAAGATCACTTTTAGTTGTTCTGAATGTGGTGGTGAGTTGTGGCGTGTTCCCGAGGTACTTGATTGCTGGTTTGATTCAGGCGCTATGCCCATAGCTCAATGGCATTACCCTTTCGAGAATAAAGAGCAATTTGAACAAAACTTCCCTGCTGACTTTATTTGCGAGGCTATTGACCAAACCCGAGGCTGGTTCTATAGCTTGCATGCTATATCTACCTTGCTATTTGGGAAACCTTGCTTTAGAAATGTCATTTGTCTGGGACATATTGTTGATGCTCATGGTGAGAAGATGAGCAAGGCCAAGGGCAATGTAATCGATCCTTGGACAGTGACCGATGAGTATGGTGCCGATGCCCTCAGGTGGTATTTATTGACTTCTGCGCCAGCGGAAAATATTCATCGCTTTTCTCTTCAAATGGTTACCGAGACCATGCGGAAAGTTTTACTTACTTTATGGAATACTTATTCCTTTTTTGTCCTCTATGCCAACATCGATCATTTTGTCCCCCAGCCTTCAGCCTCACTATCCCTTACAGAGCTAGATAATTGGATTATCTCGGAGCTTAATCGTCTTATAGCTGAGGTAACTAAGGCCCTAGATGGTTATGACCCCACATCGGCGGCGCGCTATATTCAGAGCTTTATCGATAATCTTTCCAATTGGTATGTGAGACGAAATCGACGCCGATTCTGGAAAAGCGAGAACGATGCTGATAAACTAGCAGCCTATACCACACTGTATCAGTGCTTGGTGACCTTATCTCAGTTTTTGGCTCCCTTCACCCCGTTTATCGCTGAGGAACTTTATCAAAATCTGGTTCGCTCTGTTGACCCTGAAGCCAAAGAGAGCGTGCACCTGACCGATTTTCCTGTAACTGATAAGGCTAAAATAAATGATAAACTGAATAAAGATGTTGAGCTAGCTATGAGAGTATCAAGTTTGGGTAGGGCAGCACGGGCAAAGGCAGGAATCAAAGTACGCCAGCCTTTGGCAAAGGTGGTGGTCAGGGTGAAGTCTAAAGAAGAAGCGGAGGCTTTAGGCAAAGTGGCCACTGAAGTAAAAGAGGAGATAAACGTCAAAGAGATTGTTGTTCTGAGTCCCACAGATGAAGAATCTCCTGAGGAATTTTCTTTGAACATACTTGGTTATAGCGTAGCCACTGATGGCAGGTGTTCAGTAGCTATAAGCACTGGGTTAACTTCTGAGCTGGCTGCAGAGGGGATAAGCAGGGAGATTGTGCGTCATCTTCAAGTTATGCGCCGCGCTGCTAACTTCAATGTTGCTGACTACATTATTACTTATTACCAGGCAGGAGAGCCAATTAAGCAGGTTGTAGCTGATTTTGCAGACTATATTAGGCAGGAAACATTATCTCAGGAACTTATTGATGCTCCCCCGCCTGTTGGATCTTACACTGTGAAATATCGCATTTCAGGTAATGATATTTTGCTAGCGGTTAGAAAGGTGGGCTAGTCCCAGGGTGGTGGACTTTCTCGTAGTTGTGCCCAAGCTGTTTTAGTATCTTCGCCCCTGACAAAAGTTATTTTTATCCGCTGGCCAACTTGGCAATCACCAATAGCTTGGATAAGGTCATTTGTGCTGGCTATCTCCTTATCCTCGAAGCGGATGATGACGTCTCCCTTTTTCAATCCGGCAGCCTCAGCTGGGCTATTACTAACTACTTCTATAATAAGTGCTCCTTTATTGACTGAAAGCTTGTTCGCTGCAGCTACAAAGGAATCTACAGTATATAATCCTACTCCTAACCAAGGGCGAGTCACATAACCCTGATGAATTAAAGCTTCAATAATGGACTTAGAGCTGTTGATGCTTATAGCATAGCCCATACCTTCTATTCCGATTGCAGCCATTTTAACGCTAGTTATGCCTATGATTTCACCTGACATATTTACCAGTGGCCCACCACTATTACCAGGATTGATAGCTGCGGTGGTTTGGATTAAACCGGAAAAGGTATTTCCTTGAACGGTCACCGAGACATTTAAACGGCTGATGATGCCCTCAGTAGCTGATATTCCTTGTCCTAGGGCATTACCGATAGCTACCACCCAATCACCTATGGCAAGCAGGTTTGAATTGCCTATGTAAGCATAAGGCAAGCCTGTGGCCTCTATTTTAAGCACAGCTAAGTCAGTTAAAGCATCGGTGCCTACTATGTTAGCAGGGAAAGTCCTACCATCAGTTAGCTTCACCTGCACACTTTGGGCATTTTGCACCACATGGTTGTTGGTAACAATATATCCCTCATATTCTTCTTCACTGCGAATTATAAATCCAGAGCCAGCGGCAGTCTCCCTGTGCTCTTTCTGAAAAATATCATAAACTACCATTTCGCTAGTAACGGAAACTACGGAGGGCATTGCCTTGCTAACCACACTGGCGATGTCAGGCAGTGGCTGGGCTGACTGGACATTTCCTGAAGGAAATGTCCAGTCAGGGTTAGTGTAATCACTCGAGTTACTGGGGGAAGGTGAAGTGGGCGGAGATGGAGTAGGCGAAGGCGGTGTAGGTGACCAAGGTAAGGGTAAAGAGCACCCGCTGGAGCCTAAAACTAGGCTTATTAGTGCTAATGCGATAAGGATATGACTGAGCTTCTTTAGCATTTTACCCGTGGTTTTATTATATCATTGCTGTTCTTATCTTAAAAATCCTGTGTCGAGGTTCATGAATGGAGTGACTTAATTTATTATGAGTGCTATACTGGTAGAAATGTCTCAATCTCATTTAAAGCAGTTATTAAGAGGTGTGGTAGAGCCTTTGATGCTCTTTATTATTGGCGAACTGCCTATGCATGGTTATCGGATTGCCAAGGAATTGGAGAGAAGGAGCAGCGGTTATTTCAGGCTTAGGGGAAGCACTATTTATTCAACATTGCGTCGTTTAGAGAAGCGAGGGCTTGTGTTAAGCTTCTGGCAGCAAGTTACCCGGAAGCAAAAGCGGCGATGTTACAAACTAAGTGAGAAAGGTCGTGAAATCTTAGCTGAGAAGGTAGCTGAGTGGCAGAAATTCTACATTGCTGCCAACAAAGTTATACAGCATTAACGAATGGAAGCACTCATTTTAGGTGCCCATAACATTGAAACTAGGGAAGCACGCCCTAGTTCTTTGTTAATTGATGGGTGTTTAGCTATAGATGCTGGTGGGCTTACCTCTGCTCTTACCTTATCACAACAAGAGAAAATCAGAACAGTGCTGCTCAGCCATCATCACTTCGATCACACTCGGGATTTGCCTATTTTGGGCTTTAATGCTGCCTTATGGCAAGGTCAAATTGAGGTTTATGCCCAGCAACAGACTTTTGATGTGCTTATTCCTTGCCTCCTTGATGGCAGGATATATGTCAATCTTCTTGAATATCCTAGTAAAGAGAAACCATCCCTGCGGCTCAAGACTATTGAGCCTTATGAAAGAAAAATCATTGAAGGATATAGTGTCTTGGCATTGCCAGTAAAGCACTCTGCGTCTACCATTGGTTATCACATCATCTCTTCGCAGGGTAAAAGTCTGTTTTATACTGGTGACACCGGGCCTGGGCTAGCTGATTGCTGGCAGCATATTTCCCCTCATTTGCTTATTACTGAAGTTACGGCACCTAATAAGTTTACGGATGATCTTACAAAAGGCGGTCACCTTTCTCCACAGTCTCTAAAAGAGGAGCTTATTCAATTTCGCCAACTCAAAGGGTATTTACCACGGGTCATCGCTATTCATATTGCACCTCTACATGAGCAGAAGGTGAAAGAGGAAGTAGCCCGGGTAGCTGGGGAACTAGAAGCCGATATAAGCCTGGGCTACGAAGACATGAAGATTACCTTGTGATAAGAGGTTTGCTTCTAGCCGTAGTTAATTCCGACATTAAAGAGCCAATCAAGTCCATTTCAACTGCATGTTTTGCTCTTGTTATTGCCTTATTTACCTGTTGTGCGCGGCTATTCCCATGCATTATATGAACAACACCATTAACTCCCCAGAGCAGACCTCCACCATCGCTTTCGTTTCTAGTTATTCTAGTGAATGAGATCATCTGATCAAGCAGTTTCGTAACTGACCCAGCTAATGGCAAATTACCCAACTTTCCTTTTAGCCACCCGACAAAATAGTGTCCTATGCCTTCATAAAACTTCATTATTACATTGCCTATGATACCGTCACAAACAATAACATTAGCTTGCCCACTAAGGATATCATAGCCTTCTATGTTGCCAACAAAATCCATGTTGCTCTTTTGAAGCAGCTGGTAGCTCTCTTGAATTAACCTACTACCCTTACCCTCTTCGGTTCCAATACTCAGAAGTGCTACTTTAGGGTTAGTAATGTTAAGTAGTTTTTTGGCATAAACAGAGCCTATAGCTGCAAAGGATAATAGATGGTGTGGCCTACAATTGATATTAGCCCCACCATCTACCAGAACCGTGCTTGGAGCAAGACCAACAAGGGGTACGCAGAGTGCAGGCCGTTCTAATCCTGCTACCATGCCGAGCAACCTAATAGCGCTGACGGATGCTGCTCCAGTAGGACCAGCGCTGATGATAGCATCTGCTGCCCCTGTTTTTACCAATTCCGTTGCCACAGCTATAGAGGCATTGGGCTTACGTCGAATGGCAAAAGCGGGGGGCTCACCTTCTTTGATGACTTCCTCAGCCCTAACACGGCTAATAGGAAGATGGGAAACGTCGTATTTGGCTAGCTCTTCTGCCAAGATTTCTATTGGACCAACCAGTATAATTCCTACATCCCCTCTTTCGGCAGCTATAACTGCTCCCTTAATTATCTCCTCGGGGGCATAATCACCACCCATAGTATCCACTGCTATCCTTATAATTTTGCTATCGTTAGACATGGAAATGTGTATCTTCTTTTTCCACCCATAGTGCTGTAGGAACAGCTCAACTGTCACTTCAGCTATTCAAAATATTATACACCCTCCTTACATTTGTAAAGAGGGTGTATAAAGCATATCCCGGAAGTTTTCCAGGCACTTAGCCTACCTTTGGTAGCTGGGCCAGTGCCTCCTCTATCTTCTCATCAGGATACTCGTAGTCCTGAAGCTTATCTGACAGGTATGCATCGTAGGCAGCCATATCAACATGTCCGTGTCCGCTATGAGCCAGCAGGATTGTTTTTGACTCGCCAGACTCTTTGCACTTAAGGGCTTCGTCGATGACCACCTTTATAGCATGGTTTGGCTCTGGGGCACTGATAATGCCCTCAGTACGAGCAAAGGTTATCCCCGCCTCAAAGGTAGCAAGCTGGTGCTCAGCTCTGGCTTCAACTAAGCCCAATCTCAAAAGGTGGCATATGATTGGTGCCATCCCATGATAGCGTAAACCCCCAGCGTGAATTGGAGGTGGAATAAAGCCATGCCCTAAGGTAAACATCTTAATTAGAGGAACGAGGCCAGCTTCATCGCCAAAATCATAGGCATACGGTCCCCTAGTCGTAGTAGGACAGCTTGCCGGCTCTACATTGATGATACGCAGGTCTGGTTTCATTCCATCAATTTTATCTTTGACAAAGGGCAAATATAGGCCAGCGAAGTTTGAGCCACCTCCGATACAGCCCACGATAATATCGGGGTAGACATCCGCCTTCTCCATTAGTTTCTTTGCCTCCAAGCCATTAACGGTTTGATGCAATAGGACATGGTTAAGCACGCTACCTAGAGCATAGTGAGTGTCATCTCGAGAAACGGTATCCTCTACTGCTTCACTGATAGCCAGTCCTAAGCTACCTGGACAATTAGGGTCCTTTGCCAACATATCTCGTCCTGCCTTGGTATCTGGGCTGGGGCTAGGCACACATTTGGCTCCCCAGGTCTCCATCATGATGCGGCGATAGGGTTTCTGGTCATAACTAATTCTGACCATATACACCTTGCATTTCAGACCAAAAGTGATACAGCCAAAAGACAAAGCGCTCCCCCACTGTCCAGCTCCAGTCTCGGTGGCGATGCGTTTTATTCCCTCTTGCCTGTTGTAGTAAGCTTGAGCTACAGCTGTGTTTGGTTTATGACTTCCCGGAGGACTTGTCCCCTCATATTTGTAGAATATCTTGGCTGGTGTATCCAGTGTTTTCTCCAATCTATGTGCCCGATATAGGGTTGTAGGTCTCCATAGTCTGTAGATATCTCGTACCTCCTCAGGGATTTCAATCCACCTCTCGGTGCTCACCTCCTGCTTTATTAACTCCATAGGGAATAGAGGCGCCAGATCATCAGGTGTTACTGGTTTTCCTGTAGCTGGATGCAAAACTGGTGGCAACGGCTCAGGCAAATCTGCCTGAATGTTATACCAGTATCTTGGCATTTCCTCTTCATCTAAGGTAAACTTTGTTCTCTTATCCATTTTTACCTCCTATTATTTTTTAGTCTGTAAGCTAGTATCTTATCTCTCTTGGCCCCAAAGGGGCCACTGCCATGACATATTAAACATATTATTGCCTCCTTACTAAAAGAACTTCTGCCTAGTCATTGCTTAAGTCTTGAATCTTCTCCGATTTGTCAAGTGCATTCCTTAATTGTCTTGTAAAATCTTCAACTAGGCTTAGAGATTTGTCTTTGTCCATAAGTTGGATGATTCGACTGCCTACAATAACTCCGTCAGCTATTCTAGCTAGCTGCTCTGCTTGCTGTGGAGTAGATATTCCAAATCCTACACAAAGGGGTTGGCTAGCTACTCTTCTCACTCTAGCAACAAATGCCTCCAAGTCTGAAGGTAATTTATCTCTGGCTCCAGTAACACCTGTCACTGAAACTAGGTATATAAAGCCTCGCGACTTTTCGGCTACAAGCCGAATACGTTTTTCGGTGCTGTTGGGAGCTAAGAGATATATGACATTGATGCCATGATTTTGTGTGTCAATCTCTAAGTCATAGCCTTCATCAGGGGGAAGATCAGGGATAATCAGGCCATCAATTCCAGACTCAGCACAGGCATCACAAAATTTCTCCAGGCCATAGTTAAAGACTGGGTTGAAATAGGTCATAAATACCAAAGGGACTTTAACCTTCCGCCTTAATTCTTTAGCTACATCGAGGCAAATTTTTGGGCTAACCCTGTTTTGTAGGGCATGAAAGCTTGCTTTCTGTATAGTCACACCATCAGCTATGGGGTCAGAGAAGGGAATCCCCAGCTCTACCAGGTCACATCCATTGCTAGCGAGAAGCGGGACTACCTTTAAGGTTGCTTCAATACTAGGGTACCCCACAGTGATATAAGCTATAAAAGCTGTGTAATTTGGTTTGGCGAAAACAGAGGCAATGCGGCTCAAAGTTTCACTCCCAATGCTTTAACTACAATGTCTATATCCTTATCGCCACGCCCACTCAGGTTGACTACAATAGTTTGCTCCTTATCCATGGAGCTCGCCATTTTGACAGCGTAGAATATGGCATGGGCTGGCTCAAGCGCCGGGATAATGCCCTCAGTTTGACAAAGGAGCTGAAAAGCTTCTAGTGCTGCGTTATCGTCCACAGCAACATAAGTAGCCCTCCCCACGGTTTTATAGTAGCTATGCTCAGGACCTACACCAGGGTAATCCAGTCCAGGAGCAATACTGTGCGTCTCGCGAATCTGCCCAGCGTCATCTTGGAGAACATAGGATTTTGCCCCATGCAACACTCCCACTCTTCCTGCAACTAGGGAGGCAGCGTGTTGTAGGGTCTTGATTCCTCTTCCTGCTGCTTCTACCCCAATAAACTTGACATCCTTATCATCCACAAAGGGGTGGAAGATCCCTATGGCGTTGCTCCCACCACCCACACAGGCGATTATATAATCAGGTAAGCGACCACATTTTTCTAAAATCTGTTGTTTCGTTTCCTTGCCAATAATAGCTTGGAAATTGCGAACCATCGTCGGGTAGGGATGGGGCCCTACTACTGAGCCCAGGAGGTAGTAGGTATCACGCACATTGGTCACCCAATCCCTGATAGCTTCGTTGATAGCATCCTTTAGAGTTTTACTGCCTGAAGAGACAGAACGCATCTCTGCCCCCAACAGTTTCATGCGGAAGACATTAAGTGACTGGCGGCGCATATCCTCCTCTCCCATGTAGATGATGCAATCCAATCCCAATTTGGCGCATATAGTAGCGGCGGCTACGCCATGTTGCCCAGCGCCGGTCTCAGCAATGATTCTTCGCTTTCCCATTCTCTTAGCAAGAAGCCCTTGCCCTAACGCATTGTTTATCTTATGGGCACCGGTATGAGCTAAGTCCTCTCTTTTAAGGAAGATTTGAGCACCCCCACAATGTTTGGTGAGCCTTTCAGCAAAGTAAAGCGGCGTTGGCCTTCCTGAGTAGTCATGAGATAAAGAATTAAACTCAGCCCAGAAGGACGAGTCATACTTTGCCTCTCGATAAGCTATCTCCAGTTCGTCTAAAGCTGGAATGAGCGTTTCAGGAGCAAACCTGCCGCCGAATTGTCCGAAATAACCCTGGGAGTCAGGTAACTGCGTATCTTTTACTATCATCAGCTTTCCTTACCGCTTCAATGAACGCTCTTATTTTAGCCACATCCTTGTTCCCCTCTACCTCCACGCCGGAGGAGACATCCACTCCCCAAGGTGATACTATCTCGACTGCTTGAGCTATATTTTCTGGATTAAGACCACCGGCGATAATTACTGGAAATCTTTTCGCCACTGGTTTTGCCAATTCCCAGTTAAAAGTCAATCCTGTTCCGCCATATTTGTCTTCAACCTGGGAATCGAGGAGTGTGATAAACTTTCTAGCAGAAAGTAATTTAGCTCCCTCGTCCAGCTCAGCGCATATTTCCTCAGGGCGCTGCTGACCTATTCGAATCGCTTTAATTATTGGCTTGCTAATTTCATGGCAATATTCCCAGGACTCATTGCCACTTAGTTGAACCCAGTCTAAAGCACAAGAATCAGCAATTTCATTTACTTTAGAGACTGGCATATTGACAAAGACGCCCACTATTTCTACGGTATTGCTGGCTTTCTTTACAGCGCTAACTATCTCGCATGCCTTGGCGGGGATCACCTGCCGTCGACTGAGGGCAAAGACTAATCCGATAAAGTCAGCCCCAGCTTCGACTGCCGCTAAAGCATGAGTCTTGGCTCTAATCCCGCAAACCTTTACACGGGTCATAATAGTAACTCCTTCATCTTGGTCAAGACATCATTGGCGGTAACCAGAGCCTCGCCAACAAGTATGGCATTAACTCCCCATTTCCTCAGCTTTTCGATATCCTTACGGTTTCTGATGCCACTTTCGCTGACCACTATTTTCTCTTTCGGAATAAGTGAGCGCAATCGGTAGGTTGTGTCAAGAACAACGGTAAAGGTATTGAGGTCTCGGTTATTGATGCCAATAATTTCCGCTCCACTGAGAAGTGCTTTTTCTACCTCACCTTCATTGTGAACCTCAACCAAGCACTTTAAACCAAGGCTATGACTCAGTGAAATGAATTCCTCGAGCTGCTCTTGGCTTAAGATAGCTACTATTAGCAATAGGGCATCGGCACCATAAGCACGTGACTCATATAGTTGATATGGGTCAAAAATAAAATCCTTTCTGAGTAGTGGAAGTTCAACTACATTTCTAACTGCAGCCAAATGGTCAATACTGCCTTTAAAATAATTTTTCTCGGTCAACACCGAGATCGCAGCAGCGCCACCTTTAGCATAGACCTTGGCTAATTCGGTAGGGTTAAGGTTGGGATGGAGGAGCCCTCGTGATGGTGATGCCTGCTTTATTTCGGCAATCAGATGAATGCCGTCGCCACTAAGAACAGAAACAAAGTCAAGCGGCGGCTTTTGCTGAGCAATGCGCTCCTGCAGACGACCTAAAGGCAGCATCTTCTTCCTTCGCTCAACATCTTTCCTTTTTTTTGCGATGATTTTATCCAACATCTTTCTTTTATTGAGATTGCTTTGCCTTGCTCACAATGGCATTATTCAAGTTCTGACTAAGCTTGATTAGCTCGTCAAGTTTAGTTTGAGCCTTGCCACTATCAATTACCTCTTCGGCAATGCCAGCACCCTCCTTGAGGCTCGAGGCTCGATTGGCGGCAACCAATGCTGCGGCGGCATTCATAACAACTATATTTCGTCTGGCT
Source organism: Dehalococcoidia bacterium (assembly GCA_030605665.1). Next base: position 14,331 of record JAUWHW010000009.1, read on the forward strand.
CCCCTCTCTCCCTTCAGGACACGGCGCAGCATTTCAGCATTTTCCCCTGGCATTCCTCCTTTGATTTCTGCCATGCTTGCTCTTTCGAACCCAAAATCTTCAGGAGAGACCTCATAAGGTGGCAATATTCTATCTTGATTAATGTCCCATATCACTGACCCTCCGCCGATTGAGATTTCATCCATGCCATCCATACCGTGCACCACCAGAGAATGCTTTGTGCCCAGACGCTGGAGGACAGAAGCAATCTTCTCTCCCAATTTCTTTGAGGGGACACCAACGACCTGAAACTCGGCTTTGGCGGGATTAGTCAAGGGACCGAGAATGTTAAACACAGTGCGGATTCCAATTTCGCGGCGAGGGGTAGTGGCATATTTCATCGCTGGGTGAAAGGTGGGGGCGAACATAAAGCCAATACCCACTTTCTCTAGGCATTGAGATACTGCCTCAGCTCCGAGGCTGATCGTTACCCCCAACGCCTCAAGAACATCAGCACTGCCACAATGGCTAGACATTGCCCGATTGCCGTGCTTGGCTACCTTAAGTCCCGCGCCAGCAGCCACGAAAGCAGCAGCAGTGGAGATATTAAAACTATAAGAACTATCACCGCCAGTGCCACAGGTATCAACCACCGGTGGGGTAACCTGAACAGGTGTTGCCTTAACCCGCATGATGCTTGCTAGTCCAGCAATCTCATCCACTGTCTCCCCTTTAATGCGAAGCGCAGTGATAAAGGCGCCAAACTGAGCTGGCGTTGCTTTGCCGCTCATTATCTCCTCCATTATCTTGGCAGCCTGCTTAAAGCTAAGTGAGCGGCCGCAGGCGATAGTTTCAATAGCTTCACGAATCATTGATGCCCTCCTTGACTTAGAAAATTCTTGAGCAAATCCTTCCCCACCTCGGTCATAATTGATTCGGGGTGGAACTGAACTCCTTCCACAGGAAACTGGCGATGGCGTAGTCCCATAATCATGCCATTGGATGTCCAGGCGCTAACTTCAAGGCAATCAGGCAGGTCATTGCGCATTACCGCTAGGGAGTGGTAGCGGATAGCTGGGAAGGGATTAGGCAATCCGCTAAAAGTCCTTTTGCCAGCATGGTAAATAAGCGACAATTTGCCATGCTTGATTTCACCAGCACGGTCAATCTTAGCCCCATAGCTATAGCCGATGCATTGGTGCCCAAGGCAGACTCCTAAGATAGGAGTGCGGCTGCTAAAGTGGCGGATAACTTCATTAGAGATGCCAGCTTGCTCTGGGGTACCTGGGCCAGGGGAAATGACAATACGTTGGGGAGACTTCATCTCAATCTCATTTAGGCTCACTTTATCATTACGAGTCACCCATACCTCCTCCCCTAGTTCACTCAAATACTGAAAGAGGTTATAGGTAAAACTGTCATAGTTATCTATTAACAAAAGCATATTGGTCAGCCTCCGCCTGGTCAATAGCAGTAAGCAGTGCCTGAGCTTTGCTTATACTTTCCTGATATTCACGCTCAGGGATACTATCAGCGACGATGCCACATCCTGCCTGAATATAGGCGATGTTATCCTTGATAACGATGGTGCGGATAGTGATGGCAGTATCCAGATTTCCTGAGAAGTCGAGGTAACCTACTGCGCCGGCATATGATCCTCGTTTTTCTCTTTCTAGTTCAGCGATAATCTCCATGGCTCGGATTTTGGGTGCGCCGGAAACAGTGCCTGCAGGGAAGCAGGCACGCAGGGCATCAAACTGGGAAAGTCCCGCTCTTAGTCTACCTTGAACATGAGATACCAAATGCATAACATGGGAGTAGCGTTCCACATCCATAAGTTGAGTTACCTCGACCGTGCCTGGCTCGCTAATTCTCCCAATGTCATTACGTCCCAGGTCAACAAGCATGATGTGTTCAGCCCGCTCCTTCTCATCACTCTTAAGTTCCTCTTCTAAAGCTAGGTCTTCAGTAGCATCCTTGCCCCGGGGACGAGTACCAGCAATAGGATGGGTGGATACTACTCCATCCTCCACTCGCGCTAAAAGCTCAGGTGAAGCCCCTATGATATGGAAGTCGCCTAGCTGGAGATAGTACATATAAGGTGAAGGATTGATGGAGCGCAATGCTCGATATACGGCAAAAGGATTGGCATCGGTCTGCCTTGCCAGCCGCTGCGATAAGACAACCTGGATTATATCGCCTGCACAAATATATTCTTTCGCTTGACGCACCTTAGCTTCGAATTCTGCTTGAGAAAAATTTGATGACACATCAGACCTAACTAATGGAGCACTCCTCGAGGCTTCAGAAGGAATCGGCTGCTCCAGCCTATCCACTAAGTCATCAATCTTACAAGTTGCCTTCAGGTATGCCCTCTCAATATCCCCATCCAAGTGAGCGTAGGAGATAATCATGATTCTATGGGTGAGATGGTCGAAGACAAGGAGGGTATCAGCCAACATTAGTACAGACTCAGGAAGATCTAAAGGGTTATGCACAGGAGAGGGTAATCTCTCAAAGTAGCGGGCAACCTCATAGCTTAGATAGCCAACCATTCCACCGTGAAATCTGGGCAAGTCAGCAATCGGTACTGGATGGGACCGATTGAACTCCTTCTCCACCAGGAGCAAGGGGTCAATGGGATTTTCACCTCCTGTCTTCAAGATAAATGAGGGTTCGGTACCGATGAAACTATAGCGAGCCAATCGTTCCCCACCCTCAACGCTCTCTAGAAGGAAGGAGTAATTTCCACGAGCTATTTTGAGGTAAGCAGATACTGGCGTTTCTAGGTCAGCCTGAACCTCACGGTAAACTGGCACTAGATTGCCCTTTTTCTTGAGTTGGCCAACTTCTTCTAAAGTAGGGTAATACATATCATACTCCAGCTACATAACAAAAAGCCTCTCGCCCAAGGGGCGAGAGGCTCAACCTTCGCGGTGCCACCCTATTTAGTCGCTCCTCAACTATGGGGGAGGATTACGACCATCTCTTTTCAGGTACGGAGGTAACTAACCCCTTTTATCTCTATACCCTGGGCTATGATAACGCTGCCCTCTGCGACAAAACTTACTAAGTGTTATGAGCTTTTCAGTTTGCGGCTCCCAGGTCCATTCTAGCCTTGCACAAGTATCGGCTCGCAGCTAATCCGACTCTCTGAACTCCGCCTTAAGCTGTACTAGTCCTGTTCTCAGCCTTTCCCTATATTTAGTTCTCAGCTATTTATCTTACCTATGCGCCTTAAATTTGTCAATAGCAAAAGGCTTATAAACGACTTAAGAACTCCTCTGCCCTGGCAGGAGTATTGACCCTAACATAGTTATTCCCCAGGTTCCTGAAATCCATACCTTTTACAGTTAGTATTCCGCTACCTAGCAAGGCTTCCCTTAAATCAATGTCCTTATCCTTATCACCCAGAACAAAGATGGGGCAAGATTCCCAAGTCTCACTAATAAGGTAACCTCTCCCTTTTAGCCCCTGTATCAACCTCCTCTTCTCCCTTTGAACCTTTGCACGGCAATCGTAAATGAACTCCTGGTCCAAAAGAGCCTCCCTTGCTAGATAACAGCCTACCGAGGAAACAGAGAAAGGAAGATTAATCTTTTGATAGTATCTGCTCAACTCAGATGAAAAGACTCCATATCCTACCCTCAGACCAGCAAGTCCAAAACCCTTAGAAAAGGAGCGAACTACCACTAAATTTTTGTATTTACTCATTAAATTAACCGCTGAATTCTCCTCCCCTATATAATCGGCATAGGCTTCGTCTACCACTACTGCCACATCCTTTGTCTTGGCTTGCTGAATAATCTTCTCTATCTCCTCTAGGTCAATAACCTGTCCAGTGGGATTATTAGGGTTATCAATGTATATCAGGCAATATTCTTCACCTATCCTGGCAAGTAGTCTTTCAACATAGAATTTAAAGTCCTCCGCGGGATTTAACACCACCGCCTCATATTTGCCCCCACAAGCCTCTACCTCAGTTACATATTCTGTGAACTGAGGAGAATAACCCAGCACTTTAGAACCGGGCTCTATGAAGATTTTATTCAACCTCTCTAAAGCAGCCGACGCCCCAGGGGCAATTTGAATCTGTCCCACCTCCAAATCTGCAAGCCCTAACCAGAATTTGCAGATCACCCCTCTTAAATCCCTATATGTAGGGTCAGGGTAGCAGCGGACATTTGACCAATTAAATTCATGAGCAGCCTCGAGAGCCTTGGGTGAAACGCCGAAAGGATTGATTCCCAGCGAACAATCTAAGAGCTCTCCTTGCCCCTTTGCTGGTTCTTCCTCAACATAGGATTCTCTGGCCAAATGTTCTAGATAAGGTTTTACCTTCATTTCATAGCTACTGAACTACTTGGGCGGCCTTATCTATGACCGATTGTGGGATAGTTATACCCATTCTCTCCGCTGCGCCAGGATTGACCACTAGAACTTGAGCTTCCCCAGAGCATTTCACCACCGGGATATCGCTAGCACTTTCCCCCTTTAGTATACTGGCGGCATACTTTCCTGCTTGCCATCCTATCCAAGGGTAGCTGGCACCTCGACCAGCAATGGCACCTTCCTCAACCATAGACCCCGTAGAACCAAAGAAAGGTATCTTATTCTCCTCACAGACACCAAGTATAGACGGAAGCCCTGATACTGCAGTGTTATCCGTAGGAATCCACACTACATCACATCTTCCCACAAGAGATTTCGCTGCTGTTACCACTTCAGCAGTCGTTGGGCAGTTAGCCTCTACAAGCTTTTCAATGCCAACATCAGAAAGGAGCTCTTTCAGTTCATTTATTTGCTGAACTGAGTTGGCTTCCCCGGCGTTGTAGATGACGCCAAGCACCTTAAAATCAGGGCAAATCTCCCTGATCATCTCCATCTGAATCTTTATATCAGCCATATCGCTAACCCCGGTTACATTGTCAGGGCGAGGGGCATCCCAGGTAGATACCAGGCCGGCTCCAATAGGGTCGGTACAGGTGCTGAAAACCACCGGTATCTCGGTGTCAATAGCAGCCTGAACACAGGTTTGGGCTAATGGAGTAGTAATAGCATGGATTAAATCCACCTTTTCTGATACAAATCTATCAGCGATTGTCTTGGCAGTAGACATATCACCCTCAGCGCACAGGAAAATATATTCGACGTTTTCTCCCTCAATAAAGCCCTCCTCAGCCATTGCCTTATGAAATCCCTCTTGGTCAGCAATCAGGTCAGGGTGCTCAATTATCACAGCTTCACCAATCCTGTAGACCTTCCCTGATGGAGAAGGACCACAGCCACTCATGAGCGGTAGTGCTAGAGCTAACACCAGCACTAGACAGAGACTAACCAGCATTTTTGATATTCCTTTCTTTTTCATCTAAAAACCTCCTTTAAAATTTTAGAATAGTAATTAAATAGAAATGGCGACAAATTGCTAAAACTTTTGTACTGAATTATTTAAAGACGCCCATCATGCGATGGGCCAGCTAAATATGAAGGTAGTTAGAGGCTCCTGCAATCCCAGATAACTTAGCAGCATCGCTGTCTTCATTTAATTAAATTCTGGAAAGGTATTATAAACGATACTCCAATTTTAGGCAAGTATATTAGGGTAATAAATAAGATTTTAGCTCAGTTAAGTTGCTAATAGCCTCCTGATGGTCATCCCCGGCCCTATAGAGCCAGAAAGTGCCCTCAAGAGCCAAGTTTCCAGCCGTGGTTAACACGCTCCAAATATAACAAGTTACCAGCAGCTTGAGTAGACAAGGGCAACACCCTGCTAGGTTACTTCCACAAAATTTGACCCAGAGCCTAGTTTTTCAAAGAATATTTAGCAGTTTTCTCCACGATACATTAGCACACTTGTGGATAAACTAAATTAGGATTTTCCCGTTCTCTATAACTGCCTTGCCATCAAATTTCAGTGTTGGTTTTGGAATCACAAAGTCTTGATGGAGATCTGCGGTTACCTTACCACCCATATGCGAGCTGTCCCCTATGGCGATATGAATTGTTTCCCTTATTTTTTCTGCTTCAAGTACATTGTCAGGACGCCTTGCGTTTGGATTCGTGCCAATGCCCAGTTCAGCGCAATTTCTGCGGGAGAGATAAGGTTCCTCATTTTTTCCACAGGCTAGCATTTCTCTGAACTCATTACCCACCTTACCCCCACCGATAACTTTTGTCACCTGCCCATCTTGGAAAACAAAAAACATATCTTTTTCCAGATTTGCGTACCAGCCTTTTTCCACCACCAAGTTTCCATTCGTCGTCCCTTCCAGGGGCACAGAAAAAACCTCGCCAGAGGGCAGATTTCCAAAGGCACCTTTTTCGGTAAATATACCATCATCTATTAGCCCTTTTCTTCCTTCCAAGCTGAATTTTAGGTCTGTGCCACCTGGGGATGTTACCGTGACCTCTCTTGCTTGGTCAACCAGTTTTGCTATCCTCTGGCATTCATCGTGTACCTTGGTGAAGTCTGTCGCCATCGGCCCTCCGGGATAGAACATCTCGGGAAGAAACATAGGCATGCTGGCAATGCGAGTGCCCGATTTAGTAGCGTTCTCTCGTGCTTCTGTATGGGAAAGTGAGTAACTCGTTATAGCAATGGCTACATCAGCTTCCTTCAATTTTTGTTCTACTTCTTTTCCAGGCTCTGCGCCATGCCTTCCCACAGCGGGATAGGCGTAAAATTGCACCTTGCAACTTGGGAACTTCTCACTCGCTATCTCGCTCACCATCCTGGCGAGGAGGGATCTTTCCACCACTTCAGCAAGTTCTTTGCTTTCCTTCTTTACCCACTCCTCGGTGGTTGGCACATCTGTAATTACAAGTAGCCTCTCGCCACTTTTGACGCCCATATTCACTTTGAACATGTTTATCACACCTGGTTCAACTTTTTCCCTCTCTACCATGTTATCAGCCTCCTGTGCTTTTCAATTTATCAACAAAATCCAGGATTAAATTATCGAGAAACTTGATGAACTCGTCTTTATCGCCCATTACAGAATACTTGTTATCGTCTATTTTCTTTCTTATCTCCACCAGGAATTCATCTGCTATATCTGCCTGTTCAAGAATCTCAATTAATCTGCTCGCCCCGTCGATCAATCTGAATGGGCCATATAGCTTTGGTTCCTCAACACAGTTTCTTGCCGAGGTTACCAGAAAGGCGAGCAGATTAAAAAAATCACCTTTTAGTTGACCCTTATCTATTGTGCCAGCGGACGACTTCACTAACTCCCCTTCTTCTTGGCGGTTTTGGTATCTTTTCAGGATAGCCCAATGTGATCAGCAGTTCTGGATTTATGTGCTCTGGCAGGTCAAATAACCTCTTTATAGCGCTTATGCCAAAAGACCTTACGGCACAAGAGCCAATTCCAAGGTCATGGCTAGCCAGCATGATGTTCTGGCTGGCCATCGAGATATCCATTAGAGATAATGTGTCTCTGCCAAGCTCATCGCAAAGCTCATATGCTCTTTTCAAGTCCCGGCAGACGATTACTATCACTGCCGGATTCCCAAATATCCCCGGCGAGAAAATCTTTATCTTTTTGATGTCAGCGTCATTCTCTACCACAATGAATTCCCACGCTTGAGCATTGCTTGCGGAGGGAGACCAGATGGCAGCCTCCATTATCTTCTCAAGCTGTTCCTTGGGAATTTTTCTATCCTGGTAGCTTCTTACGCTTCTTCTCCCCTTTATGGCGTCAAAGGTTTTCATTAAATTCCCCATGTGCCCAAGAAAAGGGTGAGTTTACACAATCAGTCGTGCTTTGGCCTCTCTTACTGCCTTGTAGAGGTTGAAAATGCTCCACAAAAGTGTAACTAGACAAACCGCGAACGCTACGTATGGAACTGCTGTCCCTACACCTTCAGTGAAGAAAGGAGCCAAAAACATAGCACATCCAGTAAGCCCCAATGAGAGCACAATCCAGTTATGCTGTACGCATTTATTGCCAAGCTCCCATAAATCTTCTTCCTTGCTAATGCGCGGGAATATCAATGCCATACCTACCAACTGGATTATACCTATCGCCAGATAGACAATCCCGGTAAAGACGTTTTGAGACCATGCCACGGCTGCCAATACCAAAAGCACAATGGGAAAAATCAGGATTATGCCACTGGAAATTTTTACATATCTTTTGAATTCCATTCTATATCACGCTCCTGTCTTGTCTATTGTGTGTTCTCCCAGATCCATCTTTGCGCCAGCTTTGTCGCATGCGATGGCAATTACAATGTAAAGCACCACTCCAAGTATCAAGCAAGTAAGGCACATTATTCCCCAACTTTCAGGTATAACCCATTTACCTAGCACCGTTGCCACAATAGCTGAAAACCATCCAATCCAGTTTACCTTACCAAATTTCATGCCTGGCTGGAACTGATATCTCTCTCTAAGAGGCACTCCTTTGTACCAGCGGTACAACCAAAAGTCAGCGATCAAAACTCCACCCGCCGCAGGCAGGAACGTTCCGAGGAGCGTCAAAAATGCCATGAAGGGGTCCATAGCCGCCCCCCAAACACGTGCGATCACTGCCGCTAGCGCTACGCCTATTGCCCCGGCAATGAGGACGATGTACTTCCTTTGAATGGGTAACCATAGATTAATAGCTAGGGAGGTGCTATATATATTGTTGTCATTGGTTGACCATTGCCCTAGAATCGCCATCAGGAATGCACCGATACCGGCTCCGGCAGCAAGCAACGCCCCGGCAATATTCGCCTCACCTGTTACCAAGGTTATCGCGGCTGCCCCTGAAAGCATGTAAACCTGCAAAATCATAAGTTGAATTGTCCATGCTGCAGCACCATGCCAAATCTTTTTCGCGAACCGACAGATATCGGCTGTAATGATAGCTCCCACAACATACATACCGACAACTTCGGTCACACCTACACCAAAGGGAACTGGGCTTACTGGTGCGATACTGGCAAGTCCGGCGAAGCCGCCCCCCTGTTGCACGCCTATCATGACTCCGAAGCCTGCGAGCAACATAAAGAAAGGAACCGCTAAATAACTGAAAAATGCCAGACCTCTAAAACCGATGTAGGCTGTAATTAGCATTAATATGCCGCCCCATATTGAGGCCCAAAACACAGTGGCCCATGGTGCCTCGGGGAAAATGGTGCTCATGATAACGCCAAACAGCCACGTCTGTACAGTGAACCAACCAAGGGCAGGTATACCAGAAACAATTGTCCCCCACACTTGCGAGCCTACATTTCCAAATGCGGGTCTCAAGTTTACATATGTGGAGCATCTAGAGATTCCACCAATTGGAGCAGTAAGCCCTCCTATAACTGCCAGTACCGCCGAACCCACAACCGCAACCCATATCGCATCCTTGAGATAAAACTGCAGACCAAGTACTGACCCTCCCCATAGTGCAGCGATACAACACAACACACCTGTATAGGTATAAAACATGGTAAGAAGAGACCTAGTCTCTTTCTTTGGTACAGGCACTAGCGCGTAATCGCCATACTTATCTTCCCAGGGCCAAACTTCTTCATTCTTTCTCATGTTAACACCTCTTCAATTAGTTCTTGTTTTTCCCTTCCTTCCCTGACAGTCCCTTCACCATCTTAGTAGCTACCTATTATGTTTTTTATATCTACCTCTTAATCTATCATCATAACCTCCCCAATATATTCCTTTCTTTATCCGGCGGAGGCATATATGTTTTTTTGCTCTGCTTCAAACCGAGGGTTATTAGCATCTCGAGATATTTTACCGCGACTGCCACGGGATATATTACCGGGACTCCATAACCTTTCTTCTTCAGGGCGTCCGATAAATCATCTGCTACCCCAAGCATCCCTGTGCACCCTAAGACGATAGCATGCGCACCATCTTCCGCTATTGCCTTTATTGACTCGTCAACCAAAGCGCTTGTCAGCTTTTTGACATCCGTTAGATCAAGAACTGGTATGTTAATAAATCTTACAGATGCCAGCTTGCTGCCCAATCCAACTTCCATAACCTTATTTTCGAAAACTGTCAATGCGTTCTCCAATACGGTTACAATAGAGAATCTGTGTGCTAAATCCGCAGCACAAAGCATGGATATACTGCCAGGCCCTACCACCGGGATATCAAGTTTTTCTCTCAGTGCATCCAGGGCAGGATCACACATACAGTCTGTAATTACCCCATCGAACCCATCGGACTGGGCCTTCTCTGCCACCTTTATGATTCCGGGAGCAACCAGCATCTCATCATAGCTCGATTCTATCGATGCCGTCCCATATTCGATAGCTTCAACATCAATTTCTGTGCCTTTGGAGGCAAACTTTTCTACCTCTTCCCGAGTGGGTGCTACAAATTCTTTTGTCGTTACCGGCACTATTACCTTAATTTTCATGCTGATTTCCTGTTTGCTTGCTCTCCTGTTATCTTTTCACCTCAAATTCGTACTTCAACTCCCCGGTAGAGAACAAGATATAAGAGGGAACTTCATGCAGTTTTCCTCATTACCCTACCGGAACATACCCACCTTTATATCCGATACTTTCAAGGACATGCTTAAATACTTTGAAGCCTTCAGGCGTCCTCCACTTCTCGTGGGCTTTTTTCCCTATTACTGCTACATCCATTCCTTCCGCTATGTCCGCATTTGTAAGAGGTTCTCCATCTGTTCTCAACCAACAGATAGAGTCAGGCACTGTTACCAGTGGCTTGTCCTTTCTCCATGCCATCATATTCTCGTTTTTGTAGTCCACAATGATGTCTTCTACAAAGACCCTACCATAATCAAAGCCTGCTTTGACCTCTTCCGTCTTCTTGGCAATCTTCCCCCTGGCAAGTACAATACCATCTATAGCTTCTGTTGCTGCCTCGACCACATCTCTTCCAGATGCTTTTGCTTCTCTTATACCTTTTCCCACTTTCTCTGCTAGCGACAGTGCACCTGGTATCACCACCTCTTTAAGTTGTTTTCCCGTCATTAGATGACAGGCTAACCCAGCAGTCATACCAAATACTGTGGTTACCGCCCTGCCCAGCTCTTCACCCATGTAGGCATCAGTTACGTATAGAATGGCAGAATTCCCTTTTGAATCTGCCAGCGAAATTGGAGAAACAGGAATGCCATGGATATAAAACATGGTCATTTCCAGTTCTGGTATCGCTCTTCCAGCACCATCACCGTCTACGACCGGCAAACCTTTAACAGCCCCCGCATGTAATGGAGTCACAGAATTAAAACCGCCCGTTTCTACAGGAACCACGTAATCTATTTTCTTGCCTGTCACCTCTGCCAATCTTTCCAGTGCGGGTACCTCTTCTCCCTTCCACCCTTCCTTAAGCAGGACAACAGGGGAGCCCATGCCAGCCACAACAGCCACCGCACTATCATCAGGTACGTCGCCCGGTTCAACCAAAATAACCTCTCTTATTTCTTCTACAAGTTGTAAGCCTGTTCTTGAAGATCCACCTCCACCCGCCCCGAGTAGTGTTGCTCCTCTTATTATGTCCTCTATTTCTTGTTGGTGTAATATTCTCTTCATCACTTCCCTCCTTCAAGAAATATGCCTGTTTCGGTTTTAACATGAACGCTAGAGTAAGTCAAGAGGGTGTACTCGTTCATTGATTAGTTACACTTTAGCTCCTTTCAACTTCAGCTTGGCATTAAATAAATTTTTCCTCGATATGCCTCACCCCCTTTATAACAAGGTTAGATAATCACCCTTGTAGCCTAGTCTCACCAATATATGTTTCCAGCAATTAAATCCGTCGGGGGTTCTCCTCCAAGGTTCCGGGGCAGAAATTCCCAAAATAGCTATTTCCATGCCTTCCTTGGTATCTGCATTTGTAACAGGCTCTCCTGCGGTTGTCAGCATAGCTATCAAGTCAGGAACCATTATTACCGGCTTTTCATCTTGCCAGGCAATCATATTCTCGTTGACTGAGTCTATAATGAATATTTTGCCTTGGTAATTTGTAATACCCTCGATAGTTGTCCGACCAATGTCAAACCCTTCAGCTGTTCTTGTCTCAATTTTCTTGATATTGCCCCTAAAAATCTCTTTCCCCCCAGTAATGCTCATAATCTCTTTCACAGTGTCCCTGCCGCTAGCTTTTGCTTTTCTTATCGCCTTGCCTACTTCTTCACATTTCGAAATAGAGTTTGGCACAAGGCAATTTCTTATAGTGGCAATGTCAACTATCCAGGTGGCAAATGCGGCTAACATTCCGAACGAGACTGCCGCGGTTCT
>JAUWHW010000034.1 GCA_030605665.1 Dehalococcoidia bacterium
CAACTGCCCTATCCGGGGCAGTCCAGGTAATCATAGAGCCCTCCCCAGAAATCTCGCCATCATCGCATGCCCATTCGTAAACCAGTTTGCCGCTCGTGTCTGAAACAATGCACTCAATGTCACAGCTTTTTGCTTTCCCGACTTTGTACCCTCCAGAGTATTCCTTCAAATATTCATGCCCCTTGGGAGTAACAATTAACTTTTCAATAACCGGCGGAGGATTGAGTGCTACGTTGATGGTCAGCAACCTTGTGTCTTCTTCACCATGGCCATCGGTAACTACAACTGTAATATCATAAAGACCCACTGCGTCAGGAGCAGCCCAGGTAACAACCGAGCCTATCCCAGAAATATCACCTCCATCAGCCGACCACTTATAGATTAGCTCATCTCCATCGGGGTCTTCAGCATTGCACTCAATACGACAACTACTTGAAGGGGTAACCCAATCCGTATCGGCTAACAAGCTGGTAATAGTCGGTGGACTATTGACCCTCACAGTGATGGTTATAGAATCAGTAACTTCGCCCCCATTGCCATCAGTTACCTTGACCGTAATGTTATAGATACCTTCAGACTCAGTGGCAGTCCAGGTGACGATAGCTCCACCCCCATCTATATTGCCATCACTAGCAAGCCATTCATAGCTTAACTCATCACCATCCTCATCTGAAGCAATACACTCAATATAGCAACTCCCTGAGGGTAGAATCGCCCCTGGCTCGGCTTTGAGATTAGTGATGACCGGCGGGTGGTTAGCTGGGACACAGCCGCCTATGAGAAAAATAATAATTACCAAAATAGCTAAACCAGCTCTCCATTTGTTCAGTTTAAAGAAGGTTGATTTCATTCGAGCTCCTCTCTTTCCCCTGAAATTAGACACCTCATCCTAATTGGGTCCCTTTGGTGAGTTTTTACTGGTTCGGTTCTCCCTGATTGTGCTTCTGTTCCCGTGGTTCTCCGCTAAAGATTTCTCATGGTTTGTGATGTCGCGCTTCCAACCTTTCTTGGATTCTTATTCGTGTCTCCCCGCCCACGTTACTGAATTGAAGATTGAGCTCTTCTCGAAATTGTTCCATTTTATGCTTCCCTTGAATTCTCTCAATGGCGTTCTCCAAGCCAAAACTTGAATTCTCAATAGCTTTAAGAATTCCCTCGCTCGCCTGTTCTGGTGCCTTTTCTAATACGCTGGCTAAAACTTGTTGCTGGCGGAGGTGATTTTCCTTTAATTTTTCAATCAATGCCTCGACATCTTTACCTTCTTCTCTTGCTCTTTCCATCCATTGCATAGCTCTTTGAAACTGCTCCTGGAATTTTTCACAGTGTTCCTCAGCAAGTTGGCATTCTCCTTTATCACACAGCTTCTTAATTGCTAACACATCCTCATTGGCAAATCTTAATGCTAGCTTGGTTTTTTCTTGAGTATTAAAAGTGAAAAAAAGGCGAATGGCTCTTCCCCAACCCTTCATAAAGTAAAAAGGTGAATCGGGCAGAATACCAGGGTCTGAAACCTCGCCAATAGAAACAGTTTCCTCTCCTTGTTCTTGAGCCCGAACGGGAGTTACTGCAAATGCCAACCCGACGAGCAAAAGGCTAGTGAGGATAACTAAAATTTTTTTGTTCATTATCTTTCCTTCCTTCTTTTAGTGCTTTATAACTGTGGCCTTCAAAATATACAACGGAAAAATGAACATTTGGTTTAGTCCTCAAGAATGTAAATCACCAAAGCAGCATACTCCTCATTGTTTATTCCCTTTGTCAAACACTCAAGTCTGTATCCATAGCACCACATAGTATATTCCCACTCCTATAAAGATAATGGAAACCATCATACGGATGACTCTTTCAACGTGGGCAATCGCGTTGAGCCAGGTGGAAACCCTGGTTATGCCAGCAGCTATAAGCGTGCCAAATACTAAAACAGGTAGTCCAGTGCCGATGGCAAATACCGCAGGTAGTGCCACACCGCCAGTGGATTTAAGGGCTAAAGGTATCAATACTCCAAAGAATAGAACAGCGCTATAAGGGCAAAAGGCAAGGGCAAAAAGAGCACCTAGAAGGAATCCACCTATCATCCCCAAATCAGCGACCTTTCCCCCTATTGAAGCTAGCTTCCCGCCTCCCAGGCTGAAAGAAAACCTGCCGATGTTCAGCATTATCAGCCCTACCACAATCAGAAGTGGCCCTAGGATTTGCTCACCAAAATCCTGAAGAAATGAGGCAACTCCGGGGATTTCGAGACCAGCCACGATGATCAGGATGCCAAGGACAGAGTAGGAAAGCATGCGCCCCAACGTATAGAGTATTCCAGTCATAACAGCATACCTACGCTCTGTCACTTTGCGGCTAACATATGCTATGGCAGCAATGTTAGTGGCCATAGGACAGGGACTAATGGCAGTTAGCAGCCCCAGAAGCAGTGCTGAAAACACAGGGATATTAAAGCTCTCGGAAAGCTGGTGCACTATGCCACCAACATCCATCAGCTTACCTCTTTGAGGCTTTTCTCAATCTTGCTCCTCACTGCCTCGACGAATGCCTCATCATTGCCCAGGAGGAACCAGATATCCCTCACCTCTTCAATGTGGTCGGTGCCGTCTCTCATCGTATTGATAAACAGGGATGAGGTAAAAGCACCATATTTCTTGACGATGGCAGCGTTTTCCTTTATATTAACCGCCTTAAAAATTACCTTGCCACTAGCCAGTTCATCGGCAAGGTAAGTTTCCACTGTATACCGGATTCCATCTTCCGCATAGAGGCACCCATAGCAGCGTTGCGTCCGATGAAAATAGACAACCTCAACCCTGTCAGCCGCCACTGAAGGCGTATATGATGTTGAAGGGGCTATAGGAGCAGGACTTCCACAGGAGCAAAGCAATCCGACTACTAGCATGAGAAGCAAAGGGATCCACCCCTTTGGGTTGACTAGTGTATTCATTTTATTCCAGTCCAGCTTCCCGCAGAGCGGAAATTAAGGACTCTTTACTGGGGCAGACCCCCATTATTCTAACTAGCTCTCCAACAACTACTGCCGGTGCTGCGGTTAGGTTGTATTCCTCAAACAACTCGTTGTGCCCTTTATAAGTAATTACCTCCACCTTATCTCCAAATTCCTCTTCGATCTCCTTGAGTAATTTGGACAGGCTGACACCACCGGAGCAGGTTGGGATTGATAAAAACGCCTCTATCTTTACTTTGTTCATAGACCGCCCTCCCTTAATGCATTGTCTAAAGTGGTTCGGCTGGGACATATCCCTTCAATTCTTATCTTCTCGTTAATGACAACTGCCGGCACACAAGCAAGCTTATACTCCTCAAATTTAGCTGTGGCTTCCTCTCCAATAAGTTTGATTACCTCCAGCTTGTCCTTATATTTTCGGGCAAACTCGTCTGCAAGCGCTAGAATAGCAAGGCACCCCGGGCAGGGTGGGTCTCCGCTGAATACTTCCATTTTTACTGTCATGACTCACCTCCTAACTCTTTCTTAATTACCTTTTCTAATTCACCTGCGGAGATGATTTTTCCTGTAGCTATAACCCTGTCATTTATTACCACACCAGGTGTAAGCATAATGCCATATCTCCTTCCTTCATCAGATATGGCAGGAAATTTGGCTACCTCTACCTGCCCGGGATACCTCTCGGCCACCTTGATGGCTACTTTCTCCACCTCCTTACATTTCGCACAGGCAGGCGTGGAGTGAAAAACTTTTAATGTAACCTTCATTTATACTACCTCCTTAAATTTTTTATTTACTTTTTCTTCATGAAAAGATGAAACCGGCTACCCAGCCCACAAGGGTTCCCATGATAATGATAACCGGGATGTAAACCAGAGCCTTCTTAAATCCAAATACCTTTCCTATAGCCAGCCAGTTAGGCAGGCTGATGCCTGGACCGGTAAGTAGCAAAGCTAAAGCGGGGCCTTTGCCCATTCCCAACCCCACTAGAGTATCCACAAATGGAGCCTCAGTCATAGTAGCAAAGTAGGTTACCGCCCCAATCATAGTGGCCAGGAAAGATTGTCTTAGCCCGGCTCCACCCAGCCAGGTTTCTATCCATTCTTGTGGCAGAACAGCACCGATAATCCCAACTATAAACACGCCAATTAGAAGGAGAGGGAGTATTGTGCGCACAAACCACCACGACTCTTTTAACCACCCCTTGATCTCACCCCAGCTTTTAACTCTCCAGGCATAAAGAGCAGCTACTGCTGTCGCTCCTGCCCATACATAAACCTTACTTAAGTAAGAGCCTCCTCTCACGGCATAATTGGGCGCCAGAAGGGTAGCAACTAACAATAAGAGCAGGATAATGTCCTTTCTAGTCATCATCCTTCCACCGGAAGCCTGGATAGTTAGCGCCCTCTCTTGCTCTTCCTTGCGGAAGACAAGGAACATCACTGTACCAACAATGAAAGAGACTGATAGGGCAGCTACTACTCTAGCTATAACCATTTGGGACCCGAGAATTGAACCGGTGTAGACCAGAGCTAATATATTAGCTGCTGGAGCGACCCAGAGGAGGATGAAAGCGGGGCCAATTCCAGCCCCTCCATGATAAATGCCGCTAGCAACAGGGATGACAGTGCACGAGCAGACTGACACAAAGAAACTTCCGCCGCCAGCAATGGCAAAGGATTTAATCTTGCTGGCAGCGCTGCCCAGATAGCTAATGATTGTTTCTCGGGAAACAAAGGATACTATTGCCCCAGCTAAGAGGAATGCCGGAACAAGGCATGTGAGCACATGCAAGGCAACATATTCCTTCAGGGCATTTAGTCCGGCCAGTAAAAGTTGTTCAGCCATCTGATTTCCTCATAAGTATTTATGCACATAACCAAATATAATTGCCAAAAAAGAAAAATTATTTGCGTACTGCTCTGGGACCAATTCGCACAGCGTGGCTTAGCCTCTCTCTGTCCTGATATATAATCTCTCCGTCAGCAAGGGAACCACGGAGCATTTCAGCTAAAGAGGCAGCATACCTATTCATCGTTTGCTCATCCGTAGAATAGATTATCCATAGCCCCTCTCTTCTAGACTTAATAAAGCCGGCATCTTCAAGGATACCCAGGTTGCGTGAGGCGCGGGACTGTGAGATATCCAGTGCTTGCATTATCTCGCAAACGCAGCATTCTCTTTCTAGGAGGACTTTCAAAATCCTGATTCTGGTTTCGTCAGACAAAGCCCTAAAAATTTTGACTAGGTCCCGCATGCTCTAAATTCCTTGACTATATGCACATTCCCGCATATAATATCGCGGTGAGGTTTCTCTGTCAACAGCCTCTTATGGCACTGAATAAAATTCCGGAAGAAGCTAAAAGAAGCGGAATGTTGCCATTTTCTGGTTGTTAGAGCTAAACTTCAGAAGCAAAACGGCGTTTACTAATACAATAAATAAAAACATATGTGGACTAAATTCTGGAGAAAATTTTATCAAGACTCCTTCAAGCGATACCTAGTCGTATCTTTAATAGTCTTAGGTGTAGTCCTTCTATTTACGGGTCAGGAACCTGCAAAACCAATTACAGGTGAAGGTCTTGAGGTTCACTTCTTTTACCTTCCAGCCTGTTCACATTGTGATGAACAAGACCCATTTAATAAAAAGTTAGCCAATACATACCCTTCAATTTATTTTACTTATCACAATGCTGGGGAACCTGAAAAGGCCGCTTTGTTATTAAAAATGCTGGCAGATGCAGGAGCAAAAGACGAGCTAGAATTCCCGGTAACAATTTTCGAGGGGCAAGTTTTTCTCGGTTGGGAATCAAGGGAAACAACTGGCGCGAAAATCGAGGAAGTCTTACAACAATGCTTAGCAGGCAATTGCCCTGAAGCAGGTGTGAAAGAGCAGGAAGATAAGATAGCATTGCCTATAATAGGTACGATAAGGCTTTCAGACTATTCCCTTCCCAGTTTGGCTGTAATTCTGGGGCTTGTTGATGGCTTCAATCCTTGTGCCCTGTGGGTGCTTGCCTACCTCATATCCTTAGTAATAACCTTAAAAGACAAAAGAAAAATATGGCTGATTGTTGGCTCCTTTGTTTTCGCCTCAGGGGTGTTATATTTCCTCTTTATGACAGCGTGGCTTAATGCTTTCCTGCTAATCGGTTATTTCAGGCCAGTGACAATAGTGATTGGTTTAGCAGCCCTGGGCGGGGGGATACTAAATATAAAGGAATTCATAAAGACAAAGGGGGCTATTGTCTGTGAAGTCGGAGATGAAGAGTCCAGAAAGAAAACCATGACCAGAATAGAGAAGGTTGTCCTTTCCCCCTTAACCTTAGCCACGATAGCAGGAATTGTAGTTCTTGCTTTTGTGGTAAATTCTATTGAATTCCTCTGCTCTGCAGCGCTTCCGGCGATTTTTACTCACGTTCTATCTTTAAGTAATCTTTCAACTCTTCGATATTATGCCTACATCCTGCTATATGATTTCTTTTTTATGCTTACTGCTTTCATTATTTTTGGCTCGGCTGCTTTTGCTATGACTTCAAGCGTGGGAGACAGATTCGCAAAGTATTGCAGACCATTAGGTGGGACGATACTGCTCATTCTGGGTGTATTACTCCTTTTTGCCCCACATCTGTTACCTTAATTGAAAAGACTGTTTATTTTGTCACCCTGAGCGGCAGCGAAGGGTCTAGATTCTTCGCGGAGTTTATCCTGAGCGTTATCAGATTCTTCCCCTTCACTTCGTTCAGGGCTTCGGCTCACACGCTCAGAATGACAGCAAGCGAAGGGCTCAGAATGATATAGAGGTGGTGTTACTGAACAGCCTTTTAATTGAAAATGCTGGCAAATATCAAGTATAATATCTATGTTTGTGGTGAGCGTAGCCCAGTGGTTAAGGCGCCAGGTTGTGGCCCTGGAGATCGTGGGTTCAAATCCCACCGTTCACCCTTGCGCCTATAGCTCAGCGGACAAGAGCACCGGTCTTCGGAGGATGAGCCAAGCACGACGTCCCATATGGTCTGAGATGGTCCCGCTGGCTGCACCGACACCCCAAACTACGATGGGACACAGCTAACCACAAAGGCTACCAACGACGGAAAGCGGCGCGGGGAGCGTCAAAATACCAGCTACGGCTTGAGCGTGAGCCTATGAAGTGTTTAGTTGTTGGACGGGGCGATCGGCTAGAAGGGTTCTTTGAGCCACTTTTTATTGTTGGGTCGGTATAAAACTCGCCCGACCTTTAAAGCCTACATTATTGACCATGTTCAGGTATCAAGAGTGCAATAACACGCCTTGATATTTCTGGATTGAACTCCTCATAAAGAGTTATATTTCTTACAGGATATCTGTCCCCGACCTGCCCTACATGATCGCTGCCTCTCCACAACCACCTGACTCTCAGACATGCTTGCCCCAGATCCGGAGCGGAGAAAATTTCGTCATCCGTAACTATACCAACAGCTTTTATTATTAAACCTTCCGAAGGTGGGTGAGCCTTTATATAAATTATGTCTCCGATTTTTATGTGCCTTAACGCTTTATGTAGTGGTCGAGCATCCTCTTCTGACCATCCAATACATGCAGCGTGGCTTGACACAAAACTATCAGTCATATCATCGGTCCCACCATAGAAAGCGCCCAAGCCAAATACAGCCACTAACGGTTAACCTCCTTTATTATTGAACTATCGCCACTTCATTAAACAATCACAGAGGTATTGTTCAAGTAACAACACTTCATCGAGACCTCTCTATATTATATCCAAGGTCCAAGTTCTTCATCTCCCCAAGACCATTGGGAATAATAAACCGGAAGGTTATAAATTTCCCGGATATGACGGAGATATGTTGTGTCATATTCGGTCGCAAATACGTCTCCGACGATTAGGAGTCTGTCCGCTTTCTGGAGATTGGGATAATGTGCATATTCCAGAAGTTGTCCCAAAGCTGATCGAATGCAGCTCTTTACTGTTCGTTCCATTTTTATTTCAATAAATGTGATTCGACCGGATTCAAACAGTTTCAAATCAACAAATTCGTTCTCCATTTTCACAGAATCCGTCCCATATTGAGCCCGTAGTTTCCTGCGCAACCTATTCTGAAGTTTCGCGTGCTGTGGGTCGAAGGTCGTTCCAGTCTGAGCAGCACGCATCCTTTCCGTTTCTAACCGATCAGGGCTATCGTCATCTTCAGATTGTTCGGGTGACAAGGCTCTGTCCGGAGGAGACAGAATGGGTTCAAAACCATCATCCCAATTTAGAGGCTGATAACGATGAATCCTTGTGGTCTTGTGTGGAGGTCTAACAAGGATCATGGGCTCATAAAATGTTACGTTTTCAGGCAAAAAACGAACATTTGCAATGGACGAAGGGCTTGGATTCACCAGAGGTTCCACCGGTAAGCCTAAACCTTGAATCTGTCGTTGCATTGAATCCAGCCAACCATTAACGCGAGTTTGATTTAGTACCCATCCTAATTCCGAGCCATCCGGGACGTATAAATTATTAATACACGCTACTATCATCGTCGTTTGGTCCTAGTTTACAGTATAGAGAAGAACAGAAAAAGTTTCTCCAATATAAATTTCTCGATACTTGCCTATGGGCTGGAGAAAACTGTACTTGTAGCCATGTTGATCACCCGGGTTATATCCAGAAAGCAACCACTCGAAGTTGAACAACCACTCCTCGTGCCCAAACCCGCGTTCTGAGACATACGATCCGCCCATCTCTATGCGTTGAGCCTCTCCCGAAGGGCGACGCCAATTCAAAGTGTTCCAGCAAATTCGACAGTACTTATCCATAGGAACTTATTCTCCATACTATGAAATATCTCAGCGTTGTGAAATTAAGTCATTTTTACAATGCATGTGTTTAGGGTTGATAGATAGACCAGGATTTTCGTTTTCTGAAATATTCATCACTATTGTTAAAGATCGCAAAGAACTCTGATAATTCTGGTATCGCTTCCAATTGGCAGTGATGTGCTTCGTTCCCTAACTCCGAGAAAAGACCGCTAAAGAAGCGCGCAATTTGCATTACATACATTCTGACATAGGGTTTTGCATAGTCTGTGATTGCTGTCTGCATCGAGGCTTCGTACACAGAATCAAGCAAGCTGCCAGTTTCAGAATGGTATAACACCTTTGCATCGGAGCCCAACATTTGAGAAATCAACCTTCCGTTATGTTGGTGTCTCTCTTTTGAGCTCCTAGGGTAATGTACTGCCAATACCGAAATAATGACCTGTTCATACCATGCTCGGATAGGATCAACATGTTTGGTGATACGTGGGTCCCCAGTAACAAGATCAAGATTGTAATAGCGAGTCAGGTTGCCTGCAAAGTCAGAAAGGACATCCACAATACCACTGTGGATGGAAGTCCGAGGGAGCCTGTCTTCAGCGGCAGAGAGTCCGCGTCTTTCGGCTATCTCATCGGCTTTTCCTAAAACGTCTTTCACATTGTGACCATAATGCCGAATCATCTGATATGTCGGAAATACACCATTATGTTCTAGTGAGTAGTCGACGACCATAGCCAGTTTTGCTGACCGCTCAAGTCCGACCGTAAGAGCGAAGAATGCTTGGCTATAATACGCTTGTTGCGCATAGTTAGCCTTCCCAAGTGCTGTTACACCCATGGCCAAGTGTTCAGCCGAGATTCCCGCTTCACGATTTAAAGCCTGCCATATCTCATTCATTCAATGTACCAGATATCAAAATTGTTATTCGGGTTCTCATTGTATGTCAAAAACCGATTTTAGTCTTTCGATGGTATAACTCCATTTGGGCGTTGTCGGTCTGCATACCGTGTTTTGATTACCAAAGAAGCCTACCTCCGAGACAGCCTTCTTGATTGGTACAGCTTTTAGCCACTTTACCCTAACGACATATTCGGCTTTATCTTCATCATCCAACCACTCCGCATTCTTAAAGCTGAATTTTCAACTTTTCTCTCCAAAAGCAAGTCCTTCAAGCATGACTAATTATACACCCCATCGTGTCTTATCAACAAGACACAACCTTTTTGGAGCGTCTCAACTATTCGAATTAGAACAGGCTGAAGGCAACGTTTTAGAATTGTATTAAAGAGGGTCTCATGAGTATAGGCAAGACAAGAGGATTTCTCTACTGGCTGAACCGACTCCTGGGGACGTTAGGCTAAGACGTGATAATGCAGCCTAACTCCGCTCTCTGGTCTTAAAACTTGTTTGGCCATTATAATACCTTACCACTGAACAAACATCGGGATGTCTGTTCAATCATGCGTATAAATTTTCTATACCGTTTTAAATGTCAATTTATTAGATGTGATGCTAATCAATGTTGGTATGTCTAAACTAATATAAAGTATTCGATAGATAGAAAATATAATATTGTTAGAATGGTATTGTGCTAATTAATTCCATCAGTTTAGCTTTAGAATCAGCAGGTAGACGTTCTCTTTCAGCCATTAGTTGTTCAACGTAGCGCTTTAAAGATAAACCCCAGTCTAAGGCAATATCTTTTCCGGTGTCTTCGCCAAGTCTTCTTGACTGCACGCTTACGTCCAGACGAATTCCGTGTTTTGAATCAGATACGGTCATGGTAAACACTTGCGGGAAGCTGTCTTCAAGAACAAGGAAACCAGATTTGTTTTCCTCGACAGCTTTAGAAACCATAGCCAGTATCACTTGTCTTTGGAACCAATCGAAACCATGTTTAGCGAACTCAATATATCGTTTTGCTGCTATCTCGTTACAATTTATCGTGATTTCAGTAATGGCAGAATATGGTTGGTCTATCGGCATATCTAATAGAGTTAAATTGATTTCCAACTTATCAGGTTCCACGGATAAGTATAATCCATAGTCGGTATTCATCTGAGGTGTTGTTTCTCGATGTAGAGTATCTGTAGTGAATCTAGCAGTTGCCTCAAGCACATCTCTTAAAGCTTGATTCTTATCTTTCCGGAAATCAGCATACCTTTTTTCTTTCAAAAAGAGGGGGATATCACAGTCATCTAAAATCACTGGAAGTACAAATACAGACCTCTCTTCAAGTTCTCGAATTAAGCCAGAGCTAAGTTCCTTTTTACACCATTCTGATTCTACAGATGATTTGGAAAGGACAACTATCAGAGCATCAGCCTCTTGAATTGCACTCTCAATCCTTCGTAATATGGAGTCACCAACTCTTAGTTCCCATCTATCTACCCAAACGGGAACTCTGTTTTTAAAAAGATTTGCAGCTAGATAATCAACGAATTTACTATCTTCATGAGCATAAGAGATTACTATAGACATGATAATTACCTCTATTTATTTGTTATTTTATCGATTGATTATAGTACAACTAAGGTAGGTCTATAAAGGAAGACAATGAAGTTAAAGTTGACATGAAGACAAACCTGAAAGCGTGGGTATTAAAGGTTTCCTTGATCCGAGCCTACTCACCACTGGACAAACGTCGGGATGTTTGCCCTTTCATGCGTACGTTTGTGCGTAATAATTGAAGCAAGATAGTTGAGTAGTGTAAATTATATGGTGAATAACGGATGGAAGTAAAAAATGGAAGAAGAGAAATACTATGTAGCGTCGATGAGGGACTTAAAAAATCGATTGAAACATGTATTAATGCAGTCATATTTCGCCCCGAACTTGATATCAGATAGAGACAAAATGAAGGAATTGTTGGTAAGTGTGATGGCTGACATATACGAAATGGCTAATGAATTAGACATGGAAATAGATGAAATCTTTAAAATGCTAGAAGTTCAAGGTGTCAAAAAGAAACAAACTCAAAGAATGAAATATCACTCTATGGAACTGGGTAAGTTTCTGGAAAATGGCTTTAGTGTGATAACAGGTGCTCCTGAAGAGATGCTAAAGCAATTAGAAGAATATATCAAACATGCAGAAAGTATATGGAATGATGCAATAATCTTGTATCGAGAACAAAGATATTCAACGTCATGCTTTATCTCCATAGTGTGTATTGAAGAATGTTCAAAGATTAGTTTCGGAGAATTTCAATATTACCATCGTGTTCTACATGAGGATTCATATAGGGGAAAGAAAGCTCAAGGGAAAAATCCTTTGACCAAACATTCGAGGAAGCATTTTATCGCAGCCTGCAGTGGTGCATTAGTTAATACAAGAATGGATAATATTTTGGGAATAGATGAAGTAGAAGCATTTATTCAAAATTGTGAATCGGGCCAATTAGAGAAAATCCGACAGATGTGCCTATATGCAGATATTAACAGGGAAGGGTCAGTGTTAGCCCCGGAAGCAATAATCACTAAGGACAAGTCGTTATTCTATGTTTGTTTAGCGGGTGAATTATTAAGCCAAATTCTTGGTGCTGAGTCTTTTAGAAGGGGATTTCAAGAAAAACTCGATAGATTCGAAGCGGAAGAGAATGTTCACAGGAAATAATTCAATATTGAGTTTAGGTCATATAAAGGTAAATAATTCCGGCGATGGGTATGAGTAGATAAAATTCGAAATATGAAACCAAGAAACAAAGTAAAAATATACGGGTATAGTCACATAGAACGGTAAAAATACGGGGCCTCAGCCCATTATTGGCCTAAGGAAATGATACCGTTTATATTGGCAGCTGGGGGTGCCGGCCACTCTAGACGACCTTGTATTCGCCGATTACGATGGGAAGCCGGTAGACCCTAGCACCTTGACACATAATTTTGGTAGAATAGTAAAGCGTGCAGGGTTGAGCGCCAGGTTTCACGATCTACGACATACCTACGCATCTTTGATGCTGGCGGCTGGCGTTCATCCTAAGATAGTCAGTGAGGCTCTGGGACACAGCACGGTGGCCATTACCCTGGACATATACAGCCACGTCACTCCTGGGCTTCAAGAGGCTGCTGCGAAGCAGCTTGACTCCGTGCTGCCAGCTGGAGTGGCTCAGCGGCACGGGGAGGAATGACGGGTAGGTTCAGCTATGCGTGCGCCTATAGCTCAGCGGACAAGAGCACCGGTCTTCGGAACCGGGGGTCGTGGGTTCAAATCCCTCTAGGCGCGCCACGAACCCTCCTGTTTGATTATGATGCATTATAGCGTAATATGTTACTCAATCAAGTATCATTATCACCACCAGGGAGGTCAATATGAATAAAGCAGCTATTATAACTGACTCCGTCGCTGCTATACCACCAGAAATGGCGCAGAAATATGGCATTGTAGTAGCGCCACTTCACGTCACCATGGATGGCAAGGATTACCTAGACACAGAAATAGATATGGAGAAGCTCTATGCCAGGCTTGAGGAGAAAGAAAACCTGCCTACAACCTCAGCTCCCACCACAGGGCAACTCTTGCAAGCTTACCAAGAACTGAGTCAAAACGCAGAGGCCATCCTGGTTATTACCCTGACTTCAGTTTTCAGCGCAACATATGGGGCGGCTATACAGGCCAGAGAAATGGCTCGCGAGAAATTGCCCCAAACTGTTATTGAAGTGGTTGACTCCCGCACCGTCGCTGCCGCTCAGCTACTTATTGTTCTTCAGACAGCCAGGGCAGCAGCACAGGGCAAAAGTCTCCAAGAGGTAACCAAGGTCGCTAATGACATGATACACCGAGTAAATGATCTCTCAACACGAGACACTCTTTTCTACCTGGATAAGGGAGGGCGAGTGTTTGAAGCCCGTTCCTGGGCTGAAGCTGAATCACAAAGCAGCTTCAGGGCTATGGTGGAGATCGATGCCTCTACAGGAGGGAAAACAAAACCTGTAGCCAGGGCTAAAACCAAAACGCAGATAATGAATAAGATGGTTGACATAGTCAAGGAAAGAGTCAAAGGCAAAAAATTGCATGCTGCCATAGTGCACACCAATGTCCCCGACCAAGCCGAACAGCTAAGAAAAACAGTGCTATCTCAGTGCCAATGTGATGAATTTTATGTTACTGAGGCCCTAGGAGCGACGGCAGTTCATAACGGGCGAGGGTTCATTGATTTTGCATTCTACAGCAGCGACTGATTGGGTCAGCGCTCCACAACTTATACTAACAACTTCCCACCGGAATTGAGATGACTTTCCCAGCTCGCTCAAAGTCTGTAGCTATCTCGATAATACACCAGTAGATATAGCTCTCTGAGCAGGTCGGATTCGTTGTGTCTTATTATCTGCTGCAAATAATCCCTGTCCCCAGTTTCAAGAAATTTTCCCCATAATAAGGGGACATCTCTGCCACTTACTACTGGCTCATTAAAGTAATGCTCTGCGTGGGAGAATAGTTCATCCAACTTAGGCCACTTAAGATGAAGTGCCTCAGCTTTTTCTTTCCATGGCTGGAACAAATCTATCCCCTCTATATTTATTCCTTTAGCTTCAAGAAATCTCTTCTCGAAGGAGAAGTTATAGGCATAAAATGGACTGGGTAGCTTGGGAACAAGCGTGGCAATCTGAACGATAAAAGGCTTCTCTTCCCTTGAAGTTCGGCATATTATCTCAAGGCGGCTCTCCTGTATATAGCCAAAAACCACTATTTCATCATAAATTTCATCAAGTCCGGTGGTCTCTATATCAACCAATGTCCCCCGCGGAATGCTCACCATTAACTGCCGACTATATGAGGTGGTTATATTCTCCATTCTAGTTCCTTCACTTCGTTCAGGACTTCGGCTTTCAACATTATACCAGCCAGACTACACTAAGGATAGCGCAACGAGCTAAAATTAGTATTAAGCGGTTTGCTATGTGGTTTCAAGATATAGGCAAGATTCTAATTCTAGTGGGAGCTTTCTTAGGCTTTTTGGGCTTGCTGCTGGTCTTCTGGCAGCGCATTCCCTTCCTGGGAAGATTACCCGGCGATATATTCTTGCAAAGGGGAAACTTTCAACTTTTCTTTCCTATAATGACTTGCCTTTTAATTAGTATCTTACTCACCGCCATTGTGAACCTAGTATTCCACCTATTCAGGTGAAATTAAGCAAGCTCAGTAGCTGCTAATAATTCAAGAGTATGCTTCCATCCCATAGGCATAATATGAACTCCCTGGCAAAGACTCTTTATTCCCTTAATCAATTCAACGCTAATTTGGATACTTGTTTTAACCCTTTCTTCCTTTTTTGCTTCTGCCATCATTTTGATATATTTCTCAGGAACAGAAATCCCTGCAATATGTTCATTCATATATTTAGCCATCCCCGCAGACTTTAATGGTATTATTCCTCCTAATATTGGGACCTGGAATTTCTCAGCTTCTTTCATAAATTTCTCAAATGTTTCTAAATCGTAGATAGCTTGAGTTTGGAAAAATTTTGCTCCTGCTCTGATCTTTTTTCCCATCTTAATCAGCTGTAATTCCATTGGGTCATATCCAGGATTCACCACTGCTCCAAGGCAAAACTCTGGCTTCCCATCCAGTTCATTTCCCTTCATATCTTTTCCTTCCGTTAAGGTGGAAGCAACTTTCAAGAGACTTACAGAATCCAAATCAAATACTGGCTTTGCCTCTGGATGGTCACCCAATGTCACGTAGTCTCCAGTTAAGACCAAAACGTTTCTTATACCTAAGACATAGGCACTTAAGAGGTCTGATTGAAGAGCAATTCCATTTCTATCCCTGCAAGTTATTTGAAAAATTGGCTCTAAACCCCTTTGTGCTAAAAGATGACAAACCGGCAAAGAACCAAGCCTCATTACTGAACTTTGCATATCAGTGACATTAAATCCATCTACTTTCCCTCTTAAAGGTTCAGCCTCCTCTTCTAAGACCTCAGCAATATTTACTCCCTTTATAGGTGCTACTTCGCAAGTAATAAGAAATTTACCACCTTCTAATTTTTCAGAAAAATTCATTTCACCCCCTCCTTCTGAGAAAGGTATTCTGTAATATTTTTGCTATAATCCCGCGGCGGCAAAACTTTCGTTAACGTGTCCAATTTACCTAATTTTTCTAATCTCTTGTAAATCAAAACCCAGGCACAATCAGCTTCTGGATCCACCTCGCACTTCCCATCCTTAGTTCCACCGCAAGGACCATTTAACAATCCTTTGGGGCAATTGGTAATAGGACAAATCCCGGCAGTGTAGTTTAAATAGCACTGACCACACTGATTACAATTAAAATTTCGAGCACTAAGCCCCTGAAAACCATTCAAATAAAGGGTATCGCAGCCTGTATAAACAAGTTTACCTTCCAATAATGCAGAGACGACCTGAGTTCCTACACCACAGGAAAAGACTAAAACTAGTTCTGCACCCTCTATTTCTTTGGAATATTCTCCAATATATGCTTTGACAAATTCCCTGTTACACAAATAATCCAGGATTACTCTTCCGGTAATTTCCTCTTTCAAACCATCTACAAATCTAGCTACTTCCTCTTTAGGGAAATAAAGCTCTTTGCAGCCAAGACATCCAAAGATAAAAAGTCTTTTCCCGGAGATTTTTGCCAGTACCTCCTCCTCAGGCTTTAATTGAGTTACGAGCATATTCCTTCTCCTGTTTAATAAAACCTAAAATAGAAATCTTTGAGGAACAGACAACCTCGCAGCACCCGCACTCTATACAATTTTCCACCTTGAATTTAACTGCTTTTTCCAATTCACCTTTTTTACCATAAAAAGCATAATAAAAAGGATATAAACTCATAGGGCAGGCTTCTACACAACGACCGCATCTTATACAATCCCTTTCCTCAGAAACTTCCACAATAGGCTTCTCTAAAATAGTAAGACCAGTCATTCCCTTAATCACACCTGAATCCAAGCTCAATTGAGAGATTCCCATTATTGGACCACCTGCTTTTAATTCATATTTATTCAGAAGTTCTTCCTCTCCCATACAATAGTGGACGATATCCCTAAACGAGGTGCCCAGCTTAACAAGATAATTTCCTGGTTTGCTTAAGCTTTCTCCAGAGACAGTCATAGCTCTTTGAATTAAGGGGATACCTTCTATTACTGCTTGGTAAATAGCAAAAATTGTACTGACATTTAAAACCACTACCCCGACGTCTAAGGGTAATCCTTTTTCGGGAACGTCTCTATTCAAAATCCTTTTTATCAATACTTTTTCTGCGCCTTGCGGATATTTAGTCTTTAAACTAAGTATTTCGATATTTGAAGGCTCATTAAGTAAATTACTCAAACTTGCTACAGCTTCAGGTTTATTATCTTCAACTGCTATAAAGACTTTATTAACCTGTAAAATTTTCTGGACTATTTTTATTCCGGTGAGTATCCCTCCAGGATGTTCAATCATAATTCTGTTATCACTGTTCAAATAAGGCTCACACTCGCAACCATTTACAATTAAGGAATCTATTTTTTTAGGTGGAGAAAGTTTTACATGCGTGGGAAACATTGCTCCACCAAGCCCCACGATTCCCTTTTCTTTTATTATTTGCAATAAGTTTTCCCTGGATAAACTCTCAAAATCTTTACGAGGTTGAATTGAGGAATCTAACTGATTTTCCATATCGTTTTTTATTATTATGGCTGGTTCTTTTCCATTAAGCGCTGGATGAATTCGTTCTTCAATAGATATTACTTTTCCACTTATGCTGGAATGAATGGGGACAGAGACGAACCCATCAGCTTCTCCAATCTTTTGACCTACCTTTACCTTATCTCCCACTTTAACCAAAGGCTTAGCTCTTTTACCAGTATGTTGAGAAAGGAAAATAGCTGCTACTTCTGATTCTGGAAAGCTCTCCAGTCTCTTATCTTTAGTCTGTTCCTTTTCCTCTGAAGGATGCAGCCCTCCATAGAAACCCTCGCTTCTTAAATTTTGATTTTGCAATGATAAAGCTTTCCTAAGTTTCAGAGAGGGCTTAGAGTAATCTCTTATTTGAACAGATTCTAAGGTTAGCTTTCTTCCCTGTTTTTCAAATCGCTCGTAAATTTTCCCCCATACACAATCAATATTGTGATTTACCTCGCATTTTCCGTTTTTTGCTCCTCCACAAGGACCATTTAATAGCCCTTTAGGACAATTTACAATGGGACATATTCCACCAGTTAAATTCAAATAGCACTGGTCACAGCCAGCACATTTCTCTCTTTCCAAAGAAACACCATGATAGGCAACTCCACTGGTAGGATTTTCTTTTTGCATAGAATCAGCTAAGGCATAAACAGGCTTCCCCTCCAAAAGCTGCGCCACGAATTGAACTCCTATCCCACAGGAAATCACTCCCACACCATCGCAATCAGAAAGGTCTAAGCTTAAGAGCTCCTTGCTAGATAAAAAATCATTGCATAAGAAATCAACCCCTATCTGCCCAGCAATTTTCCCAGCCTCTTCTCCTAAAATTTTCAAAAGCTTATTATGTTCCTCTTCTTTATCTTCCCTCTCAAATCTTTTGTAGCATTTATTACAGTAAACGATAAATATCCGAGCTACCGTACCAAAAATTTCCTGAATTTCCTCCCCAGGTTTTAACTTAAATTTAGTGTAGTCAATTAAATTTGTTTCGTTCATTTAATACTCCCGAACTCAACTATTTACCCTCTCTGTAACTCTCTGCCAAGTTTTTATCATAGGGAGCTTGTCTATCCTGGCATCTTTCCCGCGGGCATAACTGACAACTATAAAACTTGACTTCTGTAGGGAAATATATTCCAGATTCGGATTTTCTTGGAATCATTAATAAACTCTCGGTCAACTTAACTCCAATCAAATCTTCGACATCGCTGAAGATTGAAAACAGTTGTTTTTGTTGTGTTATGGACCAATCCTTTAAACTTCCACCTCCTGGGCTCATACTTGATATTTGTCCAAGTTTATATTCTCTCTTTAAGTAATCTTCGAGATATTGTCCAACTAAACTTAAGGCTACATTTCCTATCTCATCCAAGCAGTATTGTTTCAACAAGTTGTCAAATGAAGCAGCTCTATCCTCTAATTCCTTTCCAATTGTTACAATGAACGGGAAAACTCTACCTATCTTATCTAAATTAACCCTGAGGACTCGGCTAGTAAACCTTATACCACCAATATCTACCGTATCCTCATTTTTATTATCAACGTATGAAACTTCATAAATAACTTTAGGATGAATTACAGAATTAGCAATCTCAACCAATTCTTGAACCACATTTAAGTATCCTCTTTTTTCATCTAGATGTAATCTTTTCAGCACCTCTTCAGAATCCAAATGAATTGGAATGTTATCTAATACTTCCATGTTTATGATTGAATATGGTGCATTATCTTTGCTGCTTTAATAGTGTTGTACAAGAGCATAGTAATCGTCATGGGACCCACACCACCAGGCACAGGTGTAATTGCCTCGGCCTTTTCCTTGACACCTTCAAAGTCTATATCGCCTACTAATCTCCTTTTCGTCTTATAGGTAGGGTCTTCTATGTAGTTAGCACCAAAATCTACCGCTATCACGCCTTCCTTAACCATGTCTGCGCTAATAAACTTCGGCTTATTTACTGAAACAACCAATATATCCGCTCGACGAGTATAATCAGACAAACTTGGAGTGGAAGGATGACAAAGTGTCACATTTGCTCCTACATCTTCTTGAACCAAAATAGAGGCTAGCGGCTTCCCCACCAAGTTGTCCACATTCACAATCACCACATTCTTCTCCTTAAAGTTATTGTAACCATATCGAATGAGCATCTCATAAATACCACTGGGTGTTGCAGGAAGAAATGCCTCTTGACCTAGCCAAGCTTTGCCTACATTCATAGGGTGAAATCCATCCACATCCTTATCAGGCGAGATGGAGGTCAAAGCTTTACTTTCAATTATATGTTCAGGAAGAGGAAGTTGAATGAAAATGCCATGAATTTCACCATCCAAGTTGAGTCTATCAATTTCCTTAAGCAAGTGTTCCTCTGTTGTATTTTCAGGTAACCTTACTACCTCCGAGCGGATGCCTAACTCTTCACCCGCCTTTTCTTTAAGTCGAATATAAGTAATTGAACCTTGGTCCTCACCAACGAGAATACCAGCAAGTCCAGGAATTATTCCTTTTTCCTTAAGACTTCTTACCTTCTGCTTAAGTTCATCCCTTATTTCAATTGATATTTTTCTTCCATCAAGTATCTTAGCCATTTACGTATTGTACCTTTCAGCAGCTTTAATAGTATTAGCCATCAACATTGCTGTGGTCACTGGACCAGTGCCCCCAGGCACAGGGGTTATTGCCCCTGCCTTCTCCTTCACTGCCTCAAAATCAACATCTCCCACTAACTTGAATTTCCCTGTGGCCGGATCCTCTATTTGGTTCACCCCCACATCAATCACTATGGCGCCTTCTTTCACCATATCCGCTGTGATTGCTTTAGCTTTCCCTATAGCAGCAACCAGAATATCGGCTTGCCTGGTGATCGAGGGGAGGTCTTTGGTTCCGGTATGACAAACAGTTACAGTAGCGTTAGCCCTCTTATGCTTTTGCACCAGAATACCCATTAGCGGTTTCCCTACAATATTGCTCCGGCCGCAGATAACCACGTGTTTTCCTTCAGGGCTATGCCCACTGCAAACCAATAGCTCTTGAACTCCATAAGGAGTTGAGGGGAGGAAGGTTTCCTCCCCTAAAAGTAATTTCCCTGTATTTACTGGGTTGGTCCCGTCAACATCTTTATCGGGTGATACGGCGCTTTCTGCTTTAAGAGTATTGAGGTGTTTGGGCAAAGGCAGTTGAAGGATAATGCCATGGAATTTAGGATTCTTATTAAGTTCCTCAATCTTCCTTTCAAATTCCTCTTGAGCAATATTTTTAGGCAGCTCAACTGTCTCCATAAGTATGCCTACCTTCTCACATCCCCTGGCGATGCTACGAAGGTAAGATAAAGAGGCAGGATCTTCTCCTACCAAAACTGCTGCAAGTCCTGGAACTATGCCCTTCTCCTTAAGTTTGCCTGTCCTTTGTTTTAGCTCCTCCTGGATTTCAGCAGCTATTTTCCTGCCATCAATGATTTCCGCCATTCTGTCTTCCTCCTTTTTAAAACAACCCCTTCTACCCCTACCCCCGAGATCGCTTCGTCGCTGACCCTTTCGCTTCGCTCAGGGCTTCGGCTCACCCTGGCAATGACAAGAGGGATCCCCTTACTAGAAAAGCCCTTTTATCTTTCCTGTCTCCAAATCGACATCAACATCAACAAAAGCAGGTCTACTGGGAAGGCCGGGCATGGTCAACATGGCACCACAGACGGGGTAGAAGAAGCCAGCCCCTACCGAAGCTCGGATGTCACGAACAGGAAGCATGTAATTTTTAGGCACACCAAGCCAGTTGGGGTCGTGGGAAAGCGAGAGATGGGTCTTAGCCATGTTGACAGTCATCCAACGAAAGCCAAGGTCCTCAAAGAGTTGGATCTTTCGCAAGGCCACCGCTGAGAAATCAACACCATTGGCCAGATGAACTTTTGTTGCTACAGTCCGTATCTTATCCGCCACCGGCATATCGTCGGGGAAGGTGAATTTCATTTCTGAGGGAGTCTCTAGAGCTTTGAGCACCACATCGGCCAGTTCCATTGCTCCTTCTCCTCCTTCAGCCCAGGCCTCAGATAGAGCTACACCATCAGCGCCGGCTTCAATAGCCTTCTGGCGCACAAGTTCAACTTCTTTATCGGTATCGCTGACGAATCGGTTAATGGCCACAATGGCTTTAACACCATGCTCTTTTACGATCGCAATATTCCGCGCTAGGTTCTCGCAGCCTTTCTCTAGGGCGGGAAGGTTTTCTGTCTCCGCTGCCTCTTTCACCCGGGAATAAGGCACTCCAGGGCGGAGGTGAAAGGCGCCACCATGTTGCTTTAGGGCTCGGACAGTAGCCACAATTATAGCGGCATCGAGCTTCACCCCGCTCTGGCGGCAACCGACATCAACGAGCTTAGTGAACCCACAATCCACACCGAAGCCGCTCTCGGTAACCACTAGGTCGGCGAGCTTAAGAGCGACCATATTGGCCAGGTTAGAGTTATTCCCATGAGCTACATTGGCGAAGGGAAAACCATGACAAATCATCGGGTGCCCCTCGGTAGACTGAGTAAGATTAGGCTTTATAGCATCAATAAGAAGAGCTGTCATTGCACCAGCGACTTGAAGCTCTTCAGCAGTTACCGCCTTATTATCATAAGTATAGCCTATAACAACCCTCCTAAGTCGCTCCCTAAGGTCCTTAAGCCCAGTAGTCAGGGCGATAATTGCCGCCGTTTCCGTAGCCACTGTGATGTCAAAGCCAGTGCGCCTTGGGTAGCCCCCGACCGTCTTCCCACCAAGACCTACCACTACCTCCCGCAAAGCGCGGGAATTTAAATCCTGGCAATAACTCCAGGTGATGTTCTCCGGGTCAATGCGGAGTTTGTTTCCATGGAAGATATGAGCATCAATGGCTGCAGCGCAGAGGTTATGAGCTGATTCACAGGCATGGATGTCGCCGGTGAAGTTCAGGTTTATGTTCTCCATAGGAAGTGCCTGTGAGTAACCGCCCCCACAAGCCCCTCCCTTTATCCCAAAGGTAGGCCCCTTGGAGGGCTCACGGTAGGTGTTTATTACTCTTATTCCCTTCAGGGCCAGTGCTTGACCCAGGCCAAAGGCAGTCACTGTCTTGCCCTCTCCTAAAGGGGTGGGGGTGATAGCAGTTACGGTGACAAACTTAGCATTGGGAAAGTCCCTAGTCCTCTCTAGCACCTTGGCATAATCAATTTTGGCCATATATTTGCCATAGGGCTCAAGCTCTTCATCTAATATCCCGGCACCCTTGGCTACCTCAGTGATGGGTTTAAGCTCAGCTTCCTGAGCAATTTCAATATCTGAGGGTACTGGCCATCTCTTTTTTACTGGCATCTTTAAAACCTCCTTTACTTTGAATATAGCTACTAAAAAGCTCTCTTCGATATTAAAAGGAAGTAGTATACCCTGTAGAAGAAAAGACCGTCAAGGATTTCAGCAATGTAGATTTTTTGGCCTTTGGATTGGCAAATAGTTTTGACATATGGGACATAATGTTAAAATGGATATATGCCAGCAAATTTACCGCCACAATACCTTGAAGCTGAGAAAAGGTATAGATTGGCAAAGGACCCAGAGGAAAAAATTGAGGCTTTGCAAGCGATGCTTGCCATTATGCCTAAACATAAGGGCACTGACAAGCTTCATGCCGGGCTAAGGCGGAAGATTGCCAGATTGTCGCAAGAAGCGGAAAAGAAATACGCCACAGCCAGGAAAGCTGGCTTCTATATTCGAAAGGAAGGCGCTGGTCAGGTAATACTAGTGGGCCCAACTAATGTAGGGAAATCGCAGCTATTAGCAGCAGTTACTGAGGCATCTCCCGGGATAGCTCCATATCCTTTTACCACTCAAACGCCTACCCCGGGAATGATGAAGTTCGAGAATATTCAGATTCAATTAATTGACACACCACCTATAGGACGTAGAAATGTGCGGATATTGTTAGCTAACACCCTTAGAAGTGCTGACCTTATTGCTATTGTGGTAGACCTGGGAATCGAAGCAATAAGCCAGGTAGAGACTACTCTACAGGGATTAGGAGAGGCAAGGATAGAGCCTGTGACAAATAACGCCCCAGAAGCAACTCCAGGGAGCTATCAAAAGAAAATGTTGATTATTGGCAATAAGTATGACCTGGAAAGTTCAAGCGGTAACTGGTTAAAACTAAATTCGCAATATAATGCCTTATTTCCTATGGTTTCGGTGTCTGCCAGAGAAGAAACTGGTTTAGAGGAATTGAAGGAAGCGATTTACAAGACTTTGGACATTCTCCGTGTTTATACTAAAACCCCGGGGAGCAAAGCTGAGCTATCTGAGCCTGTAATTTTAAAGAGGGGCAGCACTGTGCAGGATGCTGCCGAATCTATTCACAAGGATTTTAGAGATAAATTAAAATATACCATGGTTTGGGGCTCAGGGAAGTTTGACGGCCAAAAGGTGAGTAGAGAACATATACTTCGTGATGGCGATATAGTTGAGTTTCATGTGTAGCTTGACCTTCTTATCCCAGGCGCTGCGGTGAAATAAAGTTCATGTCGCAATTTCATACAACCCTTCCGCCAGAGCTTCGATATAAACCCTATTTTCAAGTTTTGCTCTCCATTCATTTGGAATGGCCTTTATACCAAGATTTGCTCCTGAGATAGCTCCAGCCATAGAAGCTATAGTATCAGTATCGCCACCCAAGCTTATGGCATAAATCACACAATCTTTGTAAGATCTCGGGTGGCTTAGGAAGCAATAGATAGCAATTGGCACTGATCTCGGTGCTTCTATGCCATTTCCGAGCACAGCAACCACCTGTCGTCTATCTTGCTCACCCAGCAACTCTTTCACACTAGCTAACTTTTCTTTGTATGTTTGGTTTTGGGCGAAATTTTGCAGCTTTAGAATGAAGGCCTCCCGATCAATCTCTTCACCTGGAGCTGTATTAAGGGCTAAGGCTACGGCATAAGCCTGGAGGGCTGCTCCTTCCTTGCCTAATTCATGAGAATGGGTAATAGAACTCGATTTATGAGCGATTTCCCTCAGTTTTTCCGGGTTATTAGAATACAGAAGCCCTATTGGCGCTACTCTCATCGCTGCACCGTTTCCGAAAGAGCCGCCTTTATAAATTTTGCTTGCGGCATTATGCCATGATTCACCGTTCTTTATCATCCTGAAAACCCTGGGAGGCCCTGGCCCATAACCACGCCATGGCTCACTTTCATAGTTTCTTATGAAAGTTTGTGCCATGTGCTCGCCATCAAAACCATTGCTTTCTATCAGTGATTCCACAACGCCGATTGTCATATGAGTGTCATCGGTATAAGTCAACTGCTCCAGCCTCTCAGTTAAAAGCTCAATCTCTTCCCTTCTAGTCATTCCCCTTCCCTCCCACCAACTACCGAGTCCGTCGCCTATAGCTGCTCCTACTAAGCATCCCGGGAGCTTTGATTTTAGTTTTTCTTTATACATCCTTATGCTACCCTCACTAGCCGATTTATTAATTATAATGATGCTTTAAGAAAAAGCCATTAGGCAGCGGCTTCCAATAGTTGCAATTTTTCTAACGTCTTATTATACTTAACTCGGTCGATTATAAGTGTAGGTTACCACGCCACTGTGGAAATTCTTTTGGGTTTATTTACAGACGTTGGATGACCGAAACTCTAGACAAATATTAATTTAAAAAGGAGGTCATCCAAATGGGGTTTACAGAGAAAACGCTGCAATGTTCTGACTGTAGTGCCACATTTACTTTTACTGCTGAGGAGCAGGAGTTCTATGCTGCTAAGGGATATACTAATGAGCCCAAGCGCTGCCCTGTCTGCCGTGAAGCAAGAAGAACCCAGCGCAGCAGCTTCGGTGATTATAGACCGAGGCGACAAATGTATCGTGCAGTATGCGCTCAGTGTGGTAAGGAATGTGAAGTGCCCTTCGAGCCTCGAGAGGGCCGGCCAGTGTATTGTAGTGAGTGCTACAGCAAAGTTAGATTGAGCAGTCAGCGATAGCTTGATTCTAGCTGAATTCAAAGAGGCTGGAATCGAGCCCAGCCTCTGAAGTATAAAACTATAAAATGGAAAGGGAGGTTTAATATTAATGAATATATATGTAGGCAATTTGTCACCTGAGGTTAGTGAAGAGGAGATACGTCAGGCATTTGAGGCCTTTGGACAAATAACATCGGTAAGCATCATCAAAGATAGATATACTGGCCAACCCAGGGGATTTGGATTTGTTGAGATGCCAGTAGATAGCGAGGCTCAGGCAGCGATTGACGGCCTCAATGGGACGCCATTAAAGGAACAAAACCTTAATGTTAACAAGGCGCGCCCTCGCGATGAACGCGGAGGCGGTGGCGGCGGCGGTGGGTTTTATGGTGGAGGCGGGCGCCGAAGATATTGAGTGCTCTTATTTTAGGGAAAAACTAGCCTATTATGTTGCTGACCATGGTTTGGTCACCAGCAAAAACACTATGGTGGCCAAAGCCACATATTTGCACATAGGCAGATGGCTGGCTTCCTCAGCGATTCCATATGTAAAAAGTCAGGCAATAATCGCAGCCTCTTTGCCTTTAAGCAAATACAGGCAGTTTTTGCGAGTTCCTAGAAAACCTATTCTGTCGGTGATTTTGCCAGGTTCCCGAATTCACATAGTAAATTCCCCATGGTATAGTCAATCTGCGAGATGTTTCTTCAAGCATTGATTTTAGCAGGTCGTTTAGCAACCCGCGTGTTATTCTGACCCTGGACCCTTCGCCTACTGTCGTTGCGAGCCCTCCGCTTTGTGTCATTCTGAGCGAAGCGAAGAATCTCATCACGCTCAGGACAGGCTCCGTGAACGGGAAGAATCTAGACCCTTCGCTACTACTCAGGGTGACAAAATAAACAATCTGCCTTAATACCTGTTGACAAAATACTTACCTATTGACAAAATATAAGAAAGGAGAAAAGAGAAAGGAGTTCTCCATCTCTGCCCGGATGGAGGTAAAAACAGGGTAGCAGGCCGAACTCCGCATTATTTCTTTAAACAACTGTTATTATGAATCCTTGTTTAGAAGAAGGGAGGTGATGAGATGGTAACAAAAATAGAACCAACAAAAATAGTTAGATCTGCAGAGGGCAAAGCAAAATTAAGGAGTTGCTCCGAGGAATATAAGAGGAATGTTATCTATCTGCGGGATCATTATGCGGAGTTGATGAAGAGCCACCGAAATCATTGGATAGGAGTGCGTAGGGGTAAGGTTATGATCTCTGAAGATGATCCTGAGCAATTACTAGAACGGTTAGGCAAGATCCGATCAAGGAATGTTCTGGTTTATTATCTGGCAGACCCCGAAAGCTTTATGATATTATAAAACCAATGATTCGGGGTGTTCTACTTGATCCCCAGAATCCAGGAGGGGAACACCACATTGCAGTTTCCTCAATGGCTATACCTATAATCGTTGCAACTATTCGTATTCCAAGGTTAAAAGTCAGTGATCGCCTCCCCCTTTTAGCAGATTCAGGTGCCGATATTACATCCTTACACCTCCGGGATGCAATAAGGGTATTAGGCATGCGCAAATACCTCCAACTTAGAGGCGAAACAACAGTAGGAGGAGTAGGTGGTGATGCAAAATATTTTTTAGAGCCCGCCAGAATTATTTTCGTCCATGAGGATGGGAATATAGAGGGTTACAATTTTGAGCTGCGTATAGCAAAGATACCGCCAGGATCTCCGAGCAAGTTGAAACACGCACTTCAACTTCCATCAGTCCTAGGAAGAGATATATTGCATCACTTTCGCATAGTAATAGATTATTCTCGCGAGGAATTCTACCTAGACCACTCCTAGATTATCAGCAACCCACATCATTTGGGCAATTCTATATTGATATAGGCTCAATTGCTATGGCTATACGAAGACCTGAGTGGTGCGTCACTGCAGCTGCTGGGACTATTGATATACTAAGAAAGCTTTCACTTGGCCCACTTGAGTTAACATAATATTTTGCACTTCCCTATAGTACTCTTGGGGTTCATAGACCTGCTTCTACGATGTCTTCTATTTGAGGTTGGTTGGAGGTATAATTAGGTTAAGAGAAGACTTAAAACTAGACTAAATAGAGGAGATGAAAGAGTCTGATTATTCTAGTCGCTCTCTTGGTGCTACTAGCAGGCTCACTTTTATCGAGCATCAGCGACACTAATGCTTCTGCTACTGATACCAACGCCCCTGACAATGAAGTAACTAGCAGCATAAGTAAAGCGAATAATTCCTCTGCAAGTGCTACAATTACGATTAGGATGACTACTGTGTCTTTGACTGAAGAGGAGTGGAGCTAGATGGGTTTGGAGAGGGCAATGACATCTATCTAGCTGCTACAGGACATCTCTGAAGTAGGAGGTTACCATGATGACCACGCTTGGCCCAAGGAATATTGGAGGCATTCTCGGCGAAACCTTTCGAATCTACGGGAGAAATTTCTTAAAGCTATCCGCTATTGTGGCTATCGTAGAGGTGAGTCTCGGAGTAATCGGGATTATTGCGAGTTTTTCTTTATGGCAGAATATTATGACTGGGGCATACTTTGAATCTCTAACCGGCCCCATCATCATAGGAATGATACTTCTGGTGGTAGTCTCTATTGTGGCTGGCACTCTAATGACGGGTGCTGTGATTCATGCCGTATCGGAGCAATATCTTCGACAGACGATAAGTATCGGTCAAGCTTATCGCTTTGCGTGGAGAAGGCTGGGGGCCATGATAGGAGCTGGGATTTTAGTTGCTTTGGCTCTTGTTGGTATAGCTGCAGTTTTGGTTTTACCTGGTGTCGCTATCGTTCGTGCAATAGGAGGTATAGGTTGGGCTGTTTTGGCTCTTCTTAGCATACTCGCCATTGCAGGGATCAGTTACCTTGGGGTTCGTTGGATTTTTGTTTTGCAAGCAGCATTGCTAGAGGGCCTTGGTCCGACAGGCGCCCTGTCACGTAGCTCAACTTTAGTGAAGAGAAACTGGTGGCGGGTTCTGGGCATCATGCTCGTAGTATTTCTCATAACAGCAGCGGTCAGCGCTATTTTGGGGATAATGCCAGTAGTCGGAGGAATAATCGGGGGTATCATAGCAACCCCAATTGGCACAATTGGAAGCATTCTGCTCTATTACGACCTGCGTGTAAGGAAGGAGGGATATACTGTTGAGGCACTGGCATCAGAACTACGCATCAGCATTAGTAGTGAAGTCGCCTGACATGGTGTAGGAGACTCCGCTTGGTATACCAAAATCTGGCCACGCTTTGCAATGTGAATGAGGCGCATAATTCTCATTCAGCAAGTGCTACAATTACGATTACCTGGACAACTGCATCTCTGCCTGATGAATAGTTTAGTTAGGTGGGTTTGTGGAACCGAGAGTTAGTCTGATAAATGTCAAGGCAAGCGACATTGTAAAGGATGTGAAAGAATGAAATGTCCTCATTGCTTAGTTGAGTTTCACGCAGAAGTCGCCTGGAGGCTTATTGGTAAGGATAGTGAGGGCGGCTGGGCGATTGAAAAGTATCTATGTCCGAACCCCAAGTGTGGCAAATGCATACTATTCTTGGTGCTGGGGCAGGGAGTTTTAGGTACTCTGGGGTCCTTCCTGGGATTTGGCTCTGTACAGAAGCGCATCATGGTTCGTCCCAAGGGTATAGCTCGTCCTCCGGTTCCTAGTGAAGTGCCATCAATGTTTGCCGAGGACTATAATGAGGCATGTCTTGTTCTCCCTGATAGCCCTAAGGCTTCGGCTGCCTTGAGCAGAAGATGTCTGGAAAATCTTCTGCGAGAAAAAGCAAGAGTTAAGCATGGGAACCTTGCGGACGAGATACAGCAGGTCATAGATAGTGGGACTTTGCCCTCCCATCTTGTTGAAGCGATTGATGCAATTCGAAATGTTGGTAAATTTGCTGCACATCCCATCAAGAGCCAAAAAACAGGTGAAATCTTGCCTGTTGAGCCGCAGGAGGCGGAATGGAACTTGGATGTTCTCGAAGCTCTCTTTGACTTTTACTTCGTCCAGCCTTCTGTAGTGAAGAAGAAGCGAGCTGCTTTGGACGATAAGTTGAAGGAAGCGGGAAAGAAGCCTATGAAATGATAGCCGCATCCTTCAGTAGGAACGATATTGAATAATAGCCGAATAAATGATTGGCCCAGCCAGCGGATTTGGAAAGAGCAGAACAGAGGAGGAATTAATATGGGAGATGTATTTATCACCGATAAAATTCACAATCGGCTAAAAGAGAGGGCGAAACAAGAAGGTGTGAGGCTGGAGGGATTAGTGGGGGTGCTTTTGGTATTAGCTTTAGGCAATGAAGCGACGGTAAAGAAAGCAGTCCAAATCATAAAGGGTGAGCAATTGGGTGGGGCTACAGATATGGCAGCAAAAGGCTGGTAATGCGTGTTCACTGGAAGGGATTAGCCCAGCAGCGGATTTGGAGAGTTTGTAAGTAAGACGATGAACATACCCGAAGTTGTTATAACTGTTTGCTGCACTGTAGCAGGCTCAGTAGCAATAGCATATACTACACTTCACTTGCAAGCGAAGCATAGGAAGCGCACCCTTTTCAGAGCCTTATACGGTGAGATCGAACTGAATCGCCGTTTCGCTGTACAACTACCACAGCAAATTCATAACTTTTTCTATGGAAGCAAAGCAAGTACAGAACGACCTATGCTACTTTATATTTCGGCTTATCAGGACATGAGATCTGCGGGTGAGCTATTAACCCTACCCGAATCTGTTCGACAGAAAATAGAATACACCTATGAACTTATTAACACGAATAACCGCAAGATATTCGACATATTTACGATGGGCGATATTCCAGACCATGATG
This sequence comes from Dehalococcoidia bacterium, assembly GCA_030605665.1. The sequence goes on from JAUWHW010000034.1 coordinate 30,228, forward strand.
CTCACACGAGAATTGATAAAATAATTCAAAACGTGAAATATCTAGAAGACGAGATTCCTAAGCATATTTCAAACCTTGATACAAGCAATTATGAACTGCAACATGAGCCACAAGAAGACTTATTGCGACGATATCTCGTAGCCCAAGCGCCAGCCTTTTTATTCTTTGGTCTATCTTCGATACTTGCGTATCGCTTGCTGTCGCTAAGAATCATCCCAGATATGCCTATCTGGGAAAGGTCACAGGCTGTCCTAGGCTGGTTGTTGATACCTATTGGCGGGATAGCTATATTATGGGCTTTTGTCCTATTGATGGTCGGTTTGAAGTGCAAGATGCCAAGAAGAGTAAAAAGAGCAGAAGAAGCAATCATACAATTCGTTAAGGGAAAAAATGCGCCTTTTCATTATGCTACTTCTTATGCGGCTTCAATGCTAATTTTCGGAGTTAGCTTCACAACAATTTTTGTAGAGATGGTGCGAGCGGGCATTAGTGCTCTACCCCTTTACATCATATATGGCATAGCGCTACTATTAGCCTTCATGAATTGCGGGCACAGTATACGGTCTGCTCGGCATCAGAAACTGACAAAGACTACGACTACATAAAATAGTCAATCACAGAGCCATGATGCTTGAAAGCGTAGGTCTGAAGAGCCAATTCCCTTCTTAAAAGCTGCTAATCTGTAAATGTTTCATAACAGACTATTTCTTCGAGAGATTTGCGTATTTTCGTCTCTTTTTCTCTCCTGGGGAAACCTAAAGGAAGAAGAGCAACCACTCGATATTTGTGTGGGATTTTAAGAATTTCTCTCACCCGCTCCTGTGAAAAAGCACCAACCCAACAAGTTCCTAATCCTTCATCTACGGCAGCCAGGGTCATATGGTCCACAGCTATAGCCACATCTACAGGATAGCTTGGAATTCCGCAACCCAGAGTATATTCTGGTTCGGTAGCTACGGCAGCAATAACTATGGGTGCTTCACCGACAAAAGTTTGACCATTTGCTGCCTGGGCTAATTCCCGACGTCGTCTGCTTTCTTTTACTACTACAAATTTAATGAGCTGTCTATTCTTGGCTGAGGGGGCTAAACGAGCTGCCTCAAGGACATTTTTCAACTTTTCTTCCGGTATGGGTTTATCCTCATAGGCCCTAATACTTTGTCTTTTCTTAATAGCTTCCTTCAATTCCATTTTCGCTCCTCCCTTTAATTTATATCGCCTCTGCTTTTTAACTTCAGGTTTCTCTTCTTTAACAACTGCTTCAATTTCCGTCTTCAGGATTAGGCTGGTTAAAGGCTAACCATTACAAGCTCCGCCAAAGGGCCAAATCTATCTTTGAGTTCGTGCGCTATTTTGACAAGACAAGAATTATACTATCTCTCCGCGAAAGAAGCTATGCCAGTTGATATTCCCAAAATGAACTTTCTAATGGCAGGGGCTTATCTTGCTCGACGAACTAAAGCTATCCTCAAATTTGACAGACCTAGTGTATCTGAACACCATTTGAGGAGATATTTTATGCGTCCAGAAAACGTAGGGAAAAGAAACAGCCTCTTCGTGATGAAGAGGCTGTCGGGCCAGGGTTACTCGCCCTGGTGCTGTAGTTAAGTGTATAATACATAAATTCCTAGTTTTTGTCAAGCGGATTTTGAGTAGTTAGTGGAACGTGTAATCGCCTATGTCGATGGCTTTAATCTCTACTTTGGACTAAAATCCAAAGGTTGGCGTCGATACTATTGGTTGAATATCCAACTTCTGGTGCAGAATCTTTTAAAACCAAGCCAAACATTGCCTCTCACAAAGTATTTTACTTCAAGAATCAAATCTCCCCCTGATAAGCAAGAACGACAATCAACCTTTATCGAAGCTCTTGAAACTCTGAATGATTTTCAGATTTTCTATGGGAAGTATCAACTCAATCCACGCCGATGTCGTAACTGTGGCTTTGAGGATAAAGTGCCTAACGAGAAAATGACCGATGTAAACATTGCTGTTGAAATTCTCAAAGATGCCTATGAGGATAAATTCGATGTCGCTTTACTCATCTCGGCAGATAGCGATTTAGTCCCTCCAGTCAAAGCATTGAAAGAATTGTTTCCCAACAAACGGATAGTCATCACATTTCCTCCCGCACACTATTCTGTTGACTTAGCCAATTCTGTTGATAAGAGTTTCGTTATTGGTCGTGGAACGCTTGCCAAAAGTCTTTTCCCAAAAGAGGTAAAGAAACAAGATGGCTTTATCCTACGGTGCCCACCTTCATGGAAGTAAGGGACAAAAACGGCATACATGATTCAGCCCGTCAGCCCGTCAGCCCGTCAGCCCGTTAATAACGCTGTGTTCCAGTCCTCGATAAAGATTCAAACTATCCTCAAACTTAACTGACTTGGTATAGTTCAGCACCATACCGAGGCTCTCCCAACCTCCTAGTCTCATAATTTATGAACATCCAGGCCAGCATGGTGTAGGTTAGGCAAAGGTTCTCCTGAAGGCATGAGATTGTATTTGAAGCTTTTTATTAACAGCAAATTGTTGCTCTGAGCCCTTCGCTTCCCGTCAATCTGACACTTCCTCCTGTCATTCTGAACGAAGTGAAGAATCCTTCGCTACGCTCAAGGCAGGCTCCGCAAAGCTATCTATTTAAGAGATTCTTCGCCCATAAGGCTCAGAATGACAAAAAAACGAGCTTCCTAAACAATCTTTGCATTTAAGCCCCAGTAGTTTGAGGCAAGTATTATAAAATGGTATTGTATTAGATGACTTTTATATCTGGGGGAGTGTCGGAATTGGCAGACGAGCATGACTTAGGATCATGTGCTGTAAGGCGTGGGGGTTCGAGTCCCCCCTTCCCCACCATGTGTTCTCTGTAAGCCAGCTACCTTGAGTAAGGTTATGGCAACCGCTGAGAGAGACAGTCTTCATTTGAGTTTTGCGCGAGATACATGCAGAAGCTGGGTAGGCTCGATGCTCGCAGAGTGAAGGAGGCGTGTATGGAACCAAGGCCATTGCTCAGGTTATTAGTAGGAGCTGGATTGGGTTCTCGGCGGAGGTTGGCTGATACTATACGGCAGGGCAGAGTGCAGGTAAACGGTGAGGTAATACAGGATTTTTCGCACCCCGTGGATGTTGAAACAGATACTATTACAGTGGATGGGAAATCGCTTAGTTTGAGGCCTGAACCAACACTCTACCTGATGCTCAATAAACCTGCTGGTGTTCTCTCAACCACAAAAGATACCAGGGGCCGCAAGACAATCATAGACATTCTGCCCAAAAAATATCGTGGTCTAAGACTATATCCAGTGGGACGGCTGGATAAGAATAGCACGGGTTTATTGCTTCTAACCAACGATGGAGAGCTAACTTACCAGCTTACTCATCCCAAATTCGAGCATGAGAAGGGATACTTGGTTTTCATCAAAGACAAATTACAGTCCAGCGAGAAGGAGAAAATGGAGAAAGGTCTTCAGCTTGATGATGGCATGACCTATCCTGCCAGGATAAGGGAGGTAAAAGCGCACCATCCTTTTAATTACAGCATAACAATACACGAGGGTAGAAAACGGCAAGTGCGTCGTATGTTTGAGAAGCTCGGTCACCATGTGCTTGCCCTGAAGCGAGTTCGAGTAGGAGGTCTTAGTCTAGGTAAACTCAAGGAGGGACAGACGCGTGAGCTTACCGTTCAGGAGGTGAAGGCACTTTTACTTGGACGCTCCCGTCAATAGAGTGTAGTAGTCCCAAAGTACGCGTGTATGTAGAGTGTAATTACAACGTTCGTGAATTCTTTGGTCAGGGAGAGTCCGTGAAAAGGTAAGGAAGTAAGATAAAAGTATTAACATGTCTAATTTTCGAACTCAATTAAAAGGTGGTTTTTTCACGGGGGTTAAAAAGGGGTGGAGCAGTTTTGTCTGGATATGCAAGATTATTATCCCTGTCTCCTTTGTGGTAGCTCTTCTTCAGTGGACTGGTTGGCTGAATCAACTAGATTTCCTATTAAATCCCTTAATGAGCCTGATCAATCTGCCCGCTGAAGCAGCGTTACCAATCATTACCGGCATATTAATAGGCCCCTATGCGGTTATCGCTATCATAACAGTTGTTCCTTTTACTATAGAGCAGATGACATTGATTGTCATATTTAACCTGGTTGCTCACTCTCTTATTATGGAAGGAATCTTTCAGCACAAATGTGGCATTAACGTTATTAACATAACTCTGATTCGTATTACTGCAGCTATTTTAACTGTACTCATTGTTTCCCAATTTTTTGGTGATACCAGTCAGAGTGTTGTTGTACCAGCCGATTTTGCAGTTCACACTCCGTTTAGTGAGGTTCTGAAAGTCTGGACTACTGGTATGGTAGGTTTGTCCATCAAAATTTTTGTGATAGTCATGATTGTTATGATTGCGTTAGAGTCCTCAAGATCTCTGGGATGGACAGAACACTTAGTCAAATTTTCCAAGCCTTTACTGAGAATTCTTGGACTTTCAGACCGAACAGCAGTGATGTGGGTATCTGCTGTCATGTTTGGCCTAGTTTACAGCGGAGCTGTTATTTTAGAAGAGACTAAAAACGGAGACCTGCCGAAGGAAGAACTGGAACATCTTCATATTTCTATTGGTATCAATCATTCTATGGTGGAAGACCCTGCCCTTTTCGCCGTATTAGGGTTGAACGTTTTCTGGTTATTGGTGCCCCGGTTTATTATGGCCATCATAGCGGTTCAGTCCTACCGTGCTATAAAATATCTTAGGAGCAAATTACTTCACCATCGTAATTATCTCCTTTAGAAGTAGGTGAAGCTCCCCAGCCAGAACCATTGCACATTTTTTAAAGCACTAACATTGGTAAAGCAATTTATCAACTTGGGAAAGGTGAAATAAGAAGACTCACTGGTGTATAATGAGTCACAGAAGCGTGTAGATAACGTTAAAAGCTATTAAGTCATCTCAAGGAGAAAGTCATGGAAGATAGGATTGCAATCTTCATAGATGGGAGCAATTTGTATCATGCTCTGCAAGCCAATTTTAAGCGCCATAACCTCAACTTTGCAGAGTTTGCCAGTAAGCTCACTGGTTCAAGACACTTATTCCGAACATATTATTACAACATCCTGCAGGATCCAATTCGATGGCCTGATGCTTACCGCGAACAACAGGAGTTCCTTGATATCCTTCGTAAGACACCATATCTGGAGGTTCGACTAGGGAGTACCAAAATGGCACAAGGGGGGCCTGTTGAAAAAGGCATAGATATCACGTTAGCCACAGATATGCTGCATTTCGCCTGGAGAAATCTTTACGATGTGGCAGTGCTGGTGAGCGGGGACTCTGATTTCGCTTATGCTCTTCAAGCTGTGAAGAACATGGGCAAGCATGTCGAGGTAGCCTATTTTGAAAGAAGCATATCCAGAGACCTCTTGGATGTAGCAGATAACCGACACCTACTGAACCGAAATTTCTTCAAGGGTTTGTGGTCAGGTAAACGCCGTACTAAACGTAAAGGAATAACTGAAGAAGAAACATAACTTCTTACTGGGCTTATAAACCTAGTGTATACCTGATAGTTTGAATTTGCCGAATGAGATAAGCAGACCCCACAGAAGTTTATTAAATGTGGCAAATTAGGGATAAGCATGGCTAAAGATTATTATCAAATTCTAGGAGTACCAAGAAATGCCTCAGAGGAGGAGATTAAAAAAGCCTACAGAAAACTGGCCATGCAATACCATCCAGACCGCAACCCAAGAAGAGAAAAATGGGCTAATGAAAAGTTCAAGGAGATAAACGAAGCCTACGCAGTCCTCGGAGAACCTCAAAAAAGAAGGCAATACGACCAATTCGGCACAGTGGGCAACGTTGGTGACATTTTTGGAAGCCCCTTTACCAGGACAACTTTCGAGGATATGATGAAAGACTTTGGCGGAGCCGGTCTTGGATTTGATTTCCTGGACAACATATTTGGCGATTTCTTAAGGGACAAGGGGGTTTCGTTCTCCTTTAGAAATTTCGCCAGGCCAGGAGGAGTAAGATTTAAAGCCCGGCCAGGGGGAAGGATTAATCTGGATGAGATATTTGGCCAAACTCAGAGAGCCCAACGCCAAGACATCCACTACGAACTTCTAATTACACCAATAGAGGCTTCCCAGGGGACAGTAAAATTACTGAGAAGAAAGGGGGGAAGACTGGAAGTGAAGATCCCCCCAGGAGTAAAAACGGGCAGCGTGGTTAGATTAACTGATGCCCGTCGTATAACTGACAGCCAACCTGGAGATATCTTAATCCGAATTAAAGTGAGATGAAAGCTTGCCTCTGCTTCACCAAAGGGGGCATGAATTTAAATTCAGCGGTATCCGCTCGTTTAAGCAGTTGGGAGATTATGGCTTCTGTGCTAGTTACCACTCTGCCAGCTTGCCTAACCTTTTTTAGCCCCAGCCCCAAATCCGATTTATGACGGGAACAGACAGCATCTCTTACCAGGCTAACTTCATAACCATCGGCTAGTAAATCCAAAACAGCCTGTAATGCACATACATGTGTTTCGACATCAGTTAAGATGAGATGTCTAACCCGAATGAAAATCTGAATTCAGCGTTTGGTAAATTGCGGTGCCTTACGAGCCCGTTTAAGGCCATATTTCTTGCGCTCTTTAATCCTTGCATCTCGGGTAAGCAAGCCTTCTTTGCGTAACATGGGTTTAAATAGCTCATTTTCCTTGGCCAGAGCTCGGGCAATACCATGACGAATAGCTCCTGCTTGGCCATTCACTCCCCCACCCTTCACCTTTACCGTAACACGAAATTTGCCCATGGTATCAGTGGCTGAGAAAGGAGATTCGATCATACGACGATGTTCAAGGCGAGGGAAAACCTCTTCATAGCGTCTATCATCAATCGTTATCCCTCCATCCCCTGGAAAAAGCCTAACTTGCGCTATAGCACACTTGCGCTTACCTGTTGCCCAGATATATTTTTCAGCGCTCATGGCTTATCACCCTTCCTTTCTCCGACTTGGGCATGATGAGGATGTTCACTCCCGGGATAAACTTTAAGTTTCCTAAACATAGCTCTGCCTAAACTATTATGGGGTAACATGCCCTTGACAGCAAGTTCAACAACACGAGTAGGATGACTACTAAACACTTCTTTAAAAGTTGGGCTCTTTAAGCCACCGGGATATCCAGTATGTCTATAGTAAATCTTCTGCTCAGCTTTCTTCCCAGACACCCTTATTTTAGCAGCATTAATCACCACAACATAGTCACCCGTATCAAGATGCGGAGTATAAATTGGCTTGTGTTTACCCACAAGCAAGCTGGCTACCTGAGATGCCAACCTGCCCAAGATTTTTCCCGAGGCATCAACTACCTGCCATTCTCGCTTAATATCCTTAGCCTTAGGGCTATAAGTTTTCACCTTCGCCTCCAAGAAGTTTAGAGTAATTGACCTTGGTAAGCCATAACCCACGAGCAGGAGCTGTCGGACTGGCTAAGCCCAAGCTCCTTGCCTCCATAATATCATAGAAATCCTCAACACCAATTTTACCTAGACCTAACTTGAGCAAGAGTCCCACTGTATTGCGCACCTGATGCGGCAAAAAGGAATTAGCTTCTATATGAAAAATAACGAAATCTTCCCTTTTGTTAATCTTCGCCTCGTAAACATTGCGCACCGTTCTTCTTATGTCATCTAAAGAAGTGGCAAAGGAGATAAAATCATGCTCGCCTTGCATAAGCTGGCATGCCTTGCTCATCGCTTCAATATCTAGCATTTGGGGCATAAATAGAGCAAACATTTTGCTGAACGGCGACCTAGTGGTACTATTTAAGATATAATAACAATATTCCCGGCTTAAGGCATCACGCCTGACATTAAAATCACTGCTCACCCTGTAAGCTTCTTTGACGGCGATATCACCGGGTAAGTAATAGTTCAGTGCTTTAACCAATGTCATCGTACTCAATGTAGACTTGGCCCAAAAACTTACCACTTGACCTTTAGCATGCACACCAGCATCAGTCCTACTAGCTGCCGCGACTCTGCTGCTTTGTCCACAAAGCTTTTTTATAGCCTGCTCCAACTCAGCCTGAATAGTAGGTAAGCCAACTTGCCATTGAAAGCCGTGATACCGTGTGCCATCATATTCTACGACTAAAACAACTTGAGCAAACCTCACCGCTTAACCAGTTCAATTTGAGTCATAGGTGCATTATCACCGCGACGAGGTCCTAACTTCATCAATCGTGTATAGCCTCCTGCTCGATCGTAATACTCTGGGGCAATCTCGTCAAAGAGCTTTTTAACCACCTTCTTACTAGTAATAAAAGTTAACGCTCGCCGCCTTGAAGCAAGGCTACCATCTTTTCCCAAGGTAATCACCTTTTCAGCTAAGCTTCGAATTTCTTTAGCTTTAGCTTCAGTAGTGACAATCCTCTCATGAGCCAAAAGAGCGGTTACCTGATTTCGGTATAGCGCCCAGCGGTGATGGGTAGGTCTACCTAATTTCCGTTGAGCTAGCCGATGCCTCACTTCTTACGCTCCTTCGTCTTAAAACCAATAGGAAAACCTAATTTTGCCATTAGTTCCTCCACCTCTTTTCGAGACTTTTCCCCAAAGCCGGGTAACGGTGGCAAACCTTCCCTAGTCTTTTCTACAAGTTGCCCCAAATTCAAAATACCACCCTTCCCTAAACTATTGCAAACGCGAGTTGATAAACCTAGCTCTTCCAAGGTGGTATTATATTGGTCAGGTGAAATTAGCACACCGCCGACTAACCCTGCCTGCTCCGCTACTAGAATTTCAAGCTCCTTAAAAGAGCTGAGTTGATTAATTAGAATACCGGCACTTTGACTAACTGCTTCCCATGGACAAATGGTGCCATCAGTCCAGACCTCTAAGATCAGCTTTTCTGGGCTTCTTTCTTCCCCAGGTTTAATAGACTCTACTGAGAAATTTACTTTGCGTACCGGGGAGAAGATAGCGTCTACTGGCAGTGCCCCCACAGGCAAGCCATCGGCCCATTTAGCAGGCTCATAACCCTTCCCTAACTCTACATTAAACTCAGCATAAAGTTTGGCTTGGGCAGAATCCAAGGTAGCTAAGTAAAGCTCAGGATTAGCAATTTGAAAGTCCGCCGTTTGTTTAATATCAGCAGCACAAACTTTACCCTCGCCTTCTACTTCCAGAATCAACTTGCTTGGCTGATGGGAAAGAGGTCGAAGCCTTAACTCCTTAACATTCTGTAGGAATTCAATGGCATCCTCCTTGATGTAAGGAATAGTAGAAAATTCATGCTGGATTCCCTCAATCTTGACCCATGTTACAGCAGCGCCAGGCAAAGAACTGAAGAGTACACGGCGCAGGGCATTACCTAGGGTAACACCAAACCCCTGCTCTAAAGGTTCAGCAAGAAAACGCCCATAATTACCAGCGCCTTCAACACACTTTACGCTTGGTATAGATAGCTCCAACAGTAAAGGACCTCCTCCATTTCATCTTGAATAATACTCAACGATGCTTTTCTCATCAAATTTAGGATCAATGTCCCCTCTACCGGGTAAAGCTAGAACCCTGCCCGTCATTCTTTCTTCATCTAAACTTAGCCAGCCAGGGGTAGCCTTCCCCTTAATTTTCTCCACTAACCCTTGATAGTATTCAGTCCTTTTGCTAGTTTCTTGCCACTTAATAACGTCTCCCGATTTTATTAGACAGGAGGGTATATTTACTCTGCGCTCATTAACTAAGATATGACCATGCCGCACTACTTGCCTGGCCTGAGCACGTGAATCAGCAAAACCTAAACGGTAAACCACGTTATCCAATCGCCTCTCCAGCAATATCAACAGGTTTTCCCCACCGACGCCGGGGATCTTCATTGCCTCAGTGAAAAAGCGGCGAAATTGCCGTTCCAGAATCCCGTAGCTAAAACGAACCTTCTGCTTCTCCCGCAATTGAAGCCCATAAAGTGAAATTCTACGCCGCCGCGTCAAGGAATGTGCCCCCGAACGAATATTCCTCCTCTCCAAAGGACATTTAGGCGTAAAACATCTCTCTCCTTTGAGCATTAGCTTCTCGCCAAGATAACGGCACAAGCGACAAGCAGGTCCTGTGTACCTTGCCACGTCACACCCTTCTTCTTCCGCGAGGACGACAGCCATTATGAGGGATAGGAGTCACATCTCTGATACCGGTAACAGTAAGGCCACAGGCCTGCAATGTACGGATAGCTGCTTCGCGCCCACTTCCAGGACCTTTAACATAAACTTCAACTTGACGTAAACCACCACTGGCTGCTTGCCTCGCTGCCTCTCGAGCGGCTAATTGGGCGGCGTAAGGGGTACCCTTCCTAGAACCCTTAAATCCGGCAGCGCCTGAACTTCCCCAGGCTATAACATTGCCCTCCATGTCAGTAATAGTAACAATAGTATTATTAAAGGTAGATTGAATATAAACCCTACCTTCGCTAACCCCCCTGCGTATCTTCCTTCCTCTTTTAGCCCCTTTCTTCTTTGGCATTTATTAAGCATGACCTCCTTACTTCTTAGCTACGCCACGCCTTTGACCTCTGCCAGCCACTGTTTTCCTTGCCCCTTTTTTAGTACGAGCATTAGTGCGCGTCCTCTGCCCATGAACTGGTAAGTTCATGCGATGCTTCATCCCTCGCGTACAACCAATGTCAATAAGCCGTTTTATATTAAACTGAACCTCCCTCCTGAGGTCACCTTCTACCTTATACTGCTTGTCGATAACACTATGCAGTTGGCCAACTTGTTCCTCAGCAAGATCTTTAACCCTGATGCTGGGGTCAACTCCAACAGTAGCTAAAATCCGCTGACTCGATGTCAAGCCAATACCATAAATGTATTGCAAAGCTACTCTAATCGGCTTATCTTTGGGAAGATCTACACCAGCAATACGCGCCATTATCTATTTCCCTCACCGCATCCAAGAAAGTGCACCGCATTTCCTTGGGTGGAATTAACCTTGCCTCTGTTTATGCCTTGGATTCTCACAGATGACTCTAACAACACCTTTCCTTCTAATAATCTTGCACTTATTACAGCGACGCTTAACCGAAGCACTTACCTTCATTTCTAACCACCAAAACAAAACTCTGCTATGATAAACTTTCCTGGTCGCCTTGTCAAAGGTAGAAATTACTTAAGCCGATAGGTAACTCTGCCGCGACTCAAATCATAAGGAGAAAGCTCCACTAAAACCCTATCTCCAGGCACAATCTTAATATAATGCTTCCTCATCCTCACTGAAATATGTGCCAATACTATGTGACCATTAGTTAATTCAACACGAAACATAGTGTTAGGTAAACATACAATTACTTTGCCCTCAACCTCTATCCTTTCTTTTTTAGCCATGCTCTTCTTTAAGCAAGTATCTCAGCTTCGCCATCAGTAATAGCAATAGTATGTTCAAAGTGCGCTGAAAGACTTCCATCGGCCGTTAGTACTGTCCATTGGTTGGGAGCTAATCTAGTACGCCAATCCCCAGTATTGACCATAGGCTCAATAGCCAAAGTCATGCCCTGGCGGAGTAAAGGCCCTTTGCCAGAGGCAAAGTTTGGTATCTGCGGTTCTTCATGTAATTCCTTACCCACTCCATGCCCTGTATATTCTCTAACCACGGAAAGCCCTCTTGATTCAACGTAACCTTGAACAGCAGCTGAAATATCTCCAATATATGCGCTACAGTTAGCTTGAGCAATACCAGCCTTCAAGCTACCTTCAGTAACCGCTATAAGCTCTTTAGCTTGATTACATATCTTGCCTACACCAATCGTTATAGCAGCATCTGTGTGAAAGCCACTATAAATGACCCCCGCATCCAAGGAAACAATATCTCCTTCCTTTAATATACGCTCGCCAGGAATGCCATGGACTACCTCATCATTAACAGAAACACATAGATTAGCAGGGAAACCTTGATAATTCTTGAAAGAAGGCTTAACTCCCCTTTTTTGTGATTCTTCAGCCATAACTGTATCTAGCCAACGAGTTTTAATCCCCGGTTTTATTTCCATTCTTAATTTATCCAAAATAGCTACTAGAATCTTGCCGCATTGTCGCATAATTGTTATTTCCTCAGGAGACCTTATTATTATCATCTTAATCACGAATCTTTAGACCTGCGGTTATGAAAGGTTTAAGCACAGAGATTATTTCCTTAGCTACGTCTTGTATTCCTAGGTTGCCATTGACCTCAATCAGTTTGTTCTGCTTCTTATAATAATCAACAACAGGCACAGTTTGAGCAAAGAAAACCTTCAACCGCTTTCTCACTGTTTCCTCTTTATCATCAGAACGTTGATACAACTCGCTACCACATTTATCGCATTTCCCTGTTATTCTAGGCGGCGAAGTTATCAAATGATAAGGTGTTTGACAACTTCGGCAAATCCACCGTCCACTGAGACGCTTCACAAGCTCCTCTTGCGGCACCTGTATATATATAGCTTTATCTATATTTTTTCCCTGTTCAGCTAAAGTTCTATCTAAAGCTTCAGCTTGCTTTAAAGTTCGCGGGAAACCATCAAAAAGACAACCTAAGACACAATCAGACAAGTTAATCCTCTCCAGAATCATTTTGATGGTTATTTCATCGGGACCTAGCTTCCCCTTCTCCATGTAAGATTTAGCTAAGAGACCCAGCTCAGTCTTTTTCTCCAGTGCCTGCCGAAATAAGTCTCCAGAAGCTATATGAGGTAAATTCAACTTCTGGCAAAGGATATCTGCTTGAGTTCCCTTACCTGCTCCTGGAGCACCCAGTATAACAATATACATCGAAGGAAAATCAAAAATTAAACATCAAAAGTCAAAATTACAGATTAAAAATTAAATTTTTAACTTTCGCATTTGTCATTTTTATTTTTGCATTTTTATCTTTGACTTTATCTATTTTAGGAAGCCTTCATAGCGGCGCATTGTTAACTGAGCTTCCAGTTGCTTCATAGTGTCTAAAGCGACGCCAACAGCTATAAGCAAGGCAGTGCTTTGAATCGTCAACACGGTGACACCCGTAATATCCCTAGCAATGAAAGGCATAATTGCTACCATAGCTAAAAACAGGGCACCACCAAAGGTAAGATGCCTTATGACTCGATTCAAATAATCAGCTGTAGCCTTCCCAGGGCGCACTCCGGGGATAAAACCACCTTGCTGCTGCAAAGTTTTGGGCAGATTCATTTGTTCAAATATGATCATAGTATAAAAGAAAGCGAACCCGATTACTAAGGCGAAGTACAAGCCTCGATAAAGCAAACCTAGAGGAAGGGCCGCCTGGGGATTAAAAATTCGCATAATCTCGCTAGCTAAGTTGGGGCTTTGCCCCACCGGACTAGCAAAATAGCTGGCTATTGTCCCTGGAAACGTCATTAGAGCTATGGCAAAGATAAGAGGGATCATCCCGGCTGTGTTTACTCGCAATGGAATGTAAGTTGAGCCTGATTGTCGATACATACGGCCACCACGGATAGTGCTACGGGCATACTGCACGGGGATGCGGCGGTGAGCTTCAATAAATATAACTATGAATACCAAAGTAGCCAAGCTAAGTATAATGAAGCTAAGCAAGCCTAAAGGGTCTTCCTTAGCCAAGAAACCACGTCCGATCATCTCTGGCAAGCTAGCTACAATACCAGCAAAAATGATGATTGATATTCCATTGCCGATGCCTTGCTCGGTGATTAATTCGCCCAGCCAGACGAGAAATACCGTGCCAGCAGTCAACGATGTTACTATAACAACGATGGTTAGTGGCTCAAGGTGTCCAACGACATTTTGACTATGCAATAAGGCGAGTTGACCATAACCTGACAGAGCTGCCAAAGGCACTGTCATCAAGTGAGTGATGCGATTAATCTTGCGCTGCCCAGCTTCTCCTTCTCGAGCGATGCTCTGCAGGCTAGGAATAACTGGAACCAGCAATTGCATTATTATTGAGGCAGTGATATAAGGATAAACACCTAAGGCAATCACGCTAAACCTCCTCATGGCGCCACCGCTGAAAAGGTCAAGCATGCCTAAAATTTGATTCTGCTCAAAGAGTTGCCGCAAGGCATCAAGGTCCACCCCGGGCAAAGGAACATGAGCCACAAAACGGAAAACCACCAAGAGACCAAAGGTGAAAAGAAGTTTTCGCCTCAAATCAGGCAGGCTAAACATATCTATCATTGCCCGAATGAGGCGTGGCTGAGTTTCCTTACGCTGCATTTTAAGCCCTCTCTACCTTTCCCCCGGCGGCGACGATCTTTCTCTCTGCAGCGCCTGAGAATTTATTAGCCTTGACTGCTAAAGAGCGATGAATCTCACCATCACCAAGAATTTTCGTGGGACGGGTGAGAGACTTAATCAACCCTGCCTTGAGCAATTCCTCCGAATTCACCTCGCTCCCCGAAGGGAAAAAATCAAGCTCACTCACATTAATAATATTATATTCGGTTTTAAAGACGTTAGTGAACCCCCTCTTTCTTGGCAGCCGCTTTATAAGAGGCAATTGCCCCCCCTCGAATCCAAGGCGTACACCGCCTCCAGAACGAGCCTTTTGTCCCTTGCAACCTCGTCCCGAATAAGTGCCATGCCCACTACCATCCCCTCGACCTACCCGCTTCGTCTTATACTTGGCACCTAAGGGAGGTCTTAATTCATCCTGTCTCATTCACCTCCTCCTTTTGAGCTTCAAAGTCAGTTTCACCTTCGGTCACAACTTCCTTAGGTCTCCGCAAGTTAGACAAGGCAAGCATGGTTGCCCTAACTACATTAACCTGTTTGGAACTGCCCAGAGATTTACTACTGATATCCTTTATGCCTGCCAATTCAAGCACCGCTCGAATAGTATTGCTAGCAACTATACCAGCGCCTGATACTGCTGGCTTGAGTAAAACCTTGGATGCTCCAAACTTGGCTAAAATTTCATGAGGAATAGTAGTGTTCACTAAGGGTACTTCAATTAACTCTTTACGCCCTGCAGCGTTAGCCTTACGAATTGCCTCAGGAACACCAGTGGCTTTAGCTAAACCAATTCCTACATGCCCTTTACCATCACCAATTGCCACTAAAGCTCGGAAACGAAGTCGCTTGCCACCCTTAACTACCTTAGTTACACGATCAAGGGTTATCAGCTTCTCCTCCAGCTCCAACTCTGAAGCATCAATCTTAGCTCTTTTACCAATCACTTTAGTAATTGCTCTCATAAAATAGACCTCGTGTTCTTTACTTCAAGTGCAATGCATCACCTCAAAATAAAAGTCCAACTTGCCTAGCAGCTTCAGCAAAAGCCTTGACCCTGCCATGATATTTATAACCACCACGATCAAAAACTACGCTGTTAATCCCTTTATCCAACGCTCTTCGAGCAAGTAATGAACCCACAAGCTCAGCCTTCTTAGTTTTCACCATTTGCTTGGTCTTGTCCCTTATCTTGGTATCAAGAGTGTTCGCTGAAACCAAGGTTTGACTTATAGAATCATCCATAACCTGGGCATAGAAATGGTTCAAGCTTCGAAAGACACATAATCGGGGCCGTAAGGTTGTGCCAGCTATTTTATTTCTCAGCCGCCTATGCCGTAATTTTCGAATCAGCATTGGATTTGTCTTAGCCATATTACATCATCCTTTAGATACCTTGCCTGCCTTACCAGGTTTAAGATGCAGCTTCTCCTCAGAGAATTTAATCCCCTTTCCCTTATAATGATCGACAAGGCGTATAGCCCGAATTTTAGCTGCTACTTCTCCAACAGTTTCTTTATCAATGCCACCGATACGAATACGATTCGTCCCCTCAATAGTTGCATCGATACCAGGGGGAAGGGGAAACTCTACAGGATGACTATATCCAACCTGAAGCACCAACTTATCACCAACCTTCTGTGCTCTGTAACCTACGCCACTTATTTCTAAGAC
>JAUWHW010000067.1 GCA_030605665.1 Dehalococcoidia bacterium
GTGGATGAAGCGAAGCTTAATATACAGCAGTGGGGAGATGCGTATAGGCAATATATGAAAGAGGTGCCAAGATGGAATGTAATAAGAGGTCTGTGGAACCTAGGGAAAGGGAGGGCGAGGAAATAAAAAGGCATTTTTGGATACCAACGGAAGCTTTAGCGTGCATACAAATCGGGGTTTGGATAATCTTGGGCGTGTTTTGGTGGTTCTCCAATCCAACGCTCCCCAAGCCGCCGTTTGGACTACCATTCAAAATTCCAATATACCCAATGATTCCAATACCATTTCGGGTTGGCGTAGGAATAGGGATACTTTCATTTATAGTTATGCTTTTACTGGATCAGCTCCCACAAAGAACACATAAACAGCATGATGAACATCCGAAAAAGATTTCTAGGCTAATAACCACCGGTTTCTACTCTAAGATAAGACATCCAATATATCTAGGCTCAATCCAATTCAACTTTGGTGTGCTTTTCGCCTTCAGAAGTCTTTGGATGCTAATACCAGCGGTTCTGCTGTCGCTGATGTTCTATTTTGACGCCAGACAGGAAGAAAAGTACCTAATAGGGAAATTTGGAGATGAATATATTGAGTACAAGGCGAGAACGGGAATGTTCTTACCAAAAATTTGGTAGCTTTATAAGGGAGAAAGGGGATGAACAGGTATGAAAAAAGAAGGAATCGCTACGGAGATCGCCAAGAAAGAAGGACTAACGCCTGAACAGAGGAAGGAAGAACTCGTAAGAGCAGGACTCGATTTCCATAAAATACCAGAGGTTCCTTGGATTGTAGTTACATGGATAGTCTGGGGAATATTATGTTTACTTCCCACTATTGCAGAGCTTTCACGCCTGAAAGCCTTAAACTTTGCCCTTAATCTGTATGTAATAAAATTCCCAATGTGGGTGATTTGGATAGCTGTTGCTCTACTGGTTGCCTTACTGGTCTCACTGCCCGTAAGGAAGGTTTCTATAGGTAGGAAGAAAAAAGGTGGATGCAATGATCACCATCACACAGTGGTGCTCGTCAAGGAAGGCCTCTATAGGATTGTTAGGCACCCTGAATATGCATTCTATCTTTGGTTTTTTGTGTTAGTAAGCATAGTATTCAGCCCTGCATGGCATTTCACCGTCTTAACGATAATCGGAGATATCTTACTAATTATCAGTATTGAGTTTCTAGCCAAGCAAGAAGAGGCCTTCAACATAAGGAAGTGGGGTGATGAATATCAGCGGTACCGAAAAGAGGTTCCTAAATTCAACTTTATAAAAGGGTTATGGAATTTAAGGCGGAGAAATAAGCCATGATAACTCAGATTTTGCTTGCGGTTGTCATAATACTCCTGGGCGTATTGATTTTTCTGGTTCTCAAAGGGAGAGGGGTTAAACTGAGGGATATCGAAAATGCAGTATCAAGCACCTGGACGAAGCTGGGTCTGGAGGAAAAGATAGGCACACTGGGTGCTCATGCACAGGATATTAGAAATAGTTATAGGTCAATTGAACAAATGCTCCGAGTGCCAACGGAGCGGGCTACGCTGGGCGAACTGAGTTTGGAGACAATTCTCTCAGACCAGCTCCCACCAGATATGTTTGGCATCAGGAAGATGATTCTCGATGGAAAAATTCCTGATGCACACATTAGATCCACCGTGGGGCTGATTTGTATAGATTCCAAATTCCCTCTGGATAACTATAGAAGGATGGTGGAGATTGAAGACTTTAAAGAAAAGGAACGATTCAAAAATGATTTCCGTAAAGATGTTAAAAGCCATCTCAGCAAGATAGCTGAAGATTATGTGTGCCCGGAAAAAGGCTCAGCAGAGTTTGCTTTCGTCTACATTCCGTCCGAGGCTGTTTATTATTTCTTAGTTAATGAGGAATTCGAAATGCTGCGAGACTATACCAAAAGAGGAGTTCAAGTTGTTTCACCACTGACTCTTTCTTCTAAAGTCGAACTCATAAAAGCTGGTGTCCAGGCCAAGAAGCTTTCTGAAGAGGCAGAAAGTGTGAGGAAGGACCTTAATATAATTTCCCAAAGGTTTAGCGAGATTGACGAGTTATGGCGGGTATTTTATAGCACACATCTAAGAAATGCGGGAGAAAAGGCAGAGGAACTGGATAGAGCATATAAGAAACTAAGAGATGAATTTGATAAGATTTCAAGGATGTCGAAGGAGTAACAACTCTAGAACAAGTTAAAGTAAGCTAATCACATTAACAAGCACAAGGCATTGACATTGTTGTATGAGACTGTTTACAATAAATTAAATGAAACTATTACTTATAGGTTTAGGTCAATGTGGTGGCAGAATCGCCGATAGGTTCGCTCGGCTAAATAAGAGGGCACATGCTCAGCGGGGAATGGATATACTTGCGGATGCCTTTGCTATTAATACAGATGTTGCTGATTTAAGTGGATTACGCACTATCAAATCCGATTACAAACACAGAATTCTTATCGGAGGTCAACGGGCCAACGGCCATGGAGTAGGTAAGATAAGTGAACTTGGCGCTGAGTTAGCGAGCGAAGATAGTGATAAGATCATAGATGCTATAAGAACAACGGAACGGTTCTATGAGACAGATGCTTTCTTATTGATTGCTGCTGCTGCTGGCGGCACTGGTTCCGGTGCAATAGGAGTAATAACGCAGCACCTTAAAGAGCGCTATATAGGAAAGCCAGTTTACAATGTTGTTGTCCTGCCCTTTCGGCAAGAAGAAACAACAGAGGGAAGAACTATTTATAACACAGCTATGTGCCTCAAGTCTGCCTACCTAGTGGCTGATGCGATATTTCTTATTGACAATCAAAGGTATGTTAAGAAAGATTCCCCAGCCGAAAACAATTTAGCGACGATTAATGCCCGAGCAGTTGAGCCATTTTACAATTTGCTTTGCGCTGGTGAAGAGAGGAACAAAAAATACGTTGGGTCAAAAACACTTGACGCCGGAGATATAATACAGACTCTGGCAGGATGGACAGTGATTGGCGAAGGTAAATCGCGAATCCCACGAAGGATACCCCTATTTGGGCAAAAACGTGATTTCAGAGACAAGATGTCTGAAACCAGCAAGGCAGCTCACGCTATGGATAAAGCCTTAGGTGAGTTATCGTTGACATGTGAGCCTAAAAATGCTGGGAGAGCTTTATACCTTGTCACTGCACCACCCAAGGAAATGAAAATGGAGGTAATAAAGCAACTTGGGGACAATTTAAAAACTGTAGCTCCGGATGCTTTAATACGGAGCGGTGATTATCCCAGACAAAAAGGTTCGCTGGACGTCTCGGTAATCTTATCTGAAATTAGCAGTGTGAGGAAAATCACGAACTACTTCACCAAAGCTATTGATTTAATCTCTGTTATGAAAGCCAAGCGCGGACTGGGGTACGCAAATAGAAAGCTCGAGGAAACCTTCGACGATATTCCTGTGTTACTATAATTAGTCCGCTGAGCCTGCGCAGAATAATCAGTATATCCGCCCTTCTACAAAGCCAGGCTATCAAAAAATATAGCCAGAGAAGCAATATAACTTGTCTCTCCCTTACTTTCTAGCTTTAGTAAAGATTGCCCATGTTCGCTCCATAGTCTCATTGTAGGCTTCTCGAGCTTTTCGTTCCGCCGCATCACGGGTTCTTAATGCCTGAGCTGTACCTCCTTCGTAAACCTTTCTAGCCTGGGCTACGCTTTCCTCACAAGCCTTTCTAGTTTGTTCTACAGCTTCATTATAGGCCCTTTCTGCTTGTCGTTCCTGCTCTTTATAAGCTTCCTCTAATTGGCGTTGAGCTTCTATGTAAGCTGTGTAAGCTGCCGCAGCCCGCTGTTGAGTTTCATCTAGGAAATCAACAGCTTGCTCAGTCTTCTTAGGGGCTTTCTTGGCTTGCTGTTCGGCTTCTTCCTTACCCGCAACAAAGATTTGCTCTGCATCCGACATAGTACACCTCCTTGGCTACTTACTTTTTATTTTAGCTCTTTTACTTGCACTTACACAAGAGGAGGATAAGCAAAAGAAAAGAGTTACACTTCCCCCCTCGCCTTTACTCAGTTTTACTCCACCTCTTCGCTCTCTGCGACCTCTTCCTCATCATGCTTATCTTTACTAGCTGCGTACATTCGAGTTAAGAAGTCCAAGCGTGCTTGAATTTCCTTTTTAGATTCCTTTGGCTCCCTTTTCTCTTCCACGCTAGTTTCAGGCTTGCTTAAGGCTTCCTCAAATATTTTTGATGGTATTTTGGCAGCCTCTTCCTCAACCTCTTCGCTTATCTTTTCAGCTCCGCCTACTGCTTTCTCAAATACTCGTATTGATGCCTTTGCAGCTCTCCTGGCTGATTTAGTTGTTTTCTCAGCCGTATTGATCGCCTCCTCGAATGCCCTCACCGATGCTATAATGGCCTCTCTGGCTATCCTTACCGATCTCTCGGTAGTTTCCCTAACTACCTGTGTAGATTCTTCAGTAACCTCCCTGGTTGCTTGGCTTATTTCCGCGGCTCTGCTTATGGCTTCTTGAGATGCTCTTTTCGCCTCCTCAGCAGCCTCCTTAGCCGCTTGACCTATCTCTTCAGCTCTGCTTACAGCTTCCTGGGATGCTCTTTTCGCCTCTTCAGTGGTCTCCCTGGTTGCTCGGCTTATTTCCTCAGCTCTGCTTATAGCTTCCTGGGATGCTTTCTTTGTTTCTTCAGCCTTGCTTATTGCTTCTTGGAATACTCTCGTTGATGTCTCAACAGCCTCATTAGCCGATTTGACCGATTCCTCAGCTCTGCTGACAGCTTTCTGAGATGCTTTTATCTGTGTTTTAACCTCTTTTTGGGTCGTTTTGCTTATTTCATTAGCTTTGCTTATTACCTCCTGGAATGCCCTCGCTGATGCTTCAGCAGACTCCTTGGCCGATTGGCTTACTTTTTCAGCTTTGCTTGTTGCTTCTTGGAATGTCCACCTTGATACTTCAACAGTCTCTGTGGTCGCTTGGCTTAACCTCTCAGCCTTGCTTGCTGCTTTCTGCGATGCCTTTCTTGATTCGTCAGCAGCCTTCACAACCGCTCGGCTTATTTTATCAATCCTGCTTATAGCTTCCTGGGATGCCTTGCTTGATTCCTTAGCAGTTTCTATTGCCGCTTTGCTTACTTCGTCAGCTCTGCTTATAGCTTCCCAGGAGGCTCTTTTTGCTTCTTGAGCAGTTTCTACTACCACTTGGCTTATTCCCTCAGCTCTGCTTATGGCTTCTCGGGAGGCTCTTATCGATGCTTCAGTAGACTCCGTGGCTGATTTGACCGATGTCTCAGTCCTACTCACCGCCTCCTTAAATGCCCTCGCCGATGACTCAGCAGACTCCGTGGCTGATTTGATCGATGCCTCAGCTTTGCTTATCGCTTCCTGTGATGCTTTTATCGATGCTTCAGTAACCTTCGCGGATGATTGGCTTATCCTCTCAGCTTTGCTTACTGCTTCCTGTGACGCTCTTTTGGATTCCTCAGCAGCCTTCATGGCAGCTCGGCTTATCTTCTCAACCCTGCTTATAGCCTCCTGAGATGCTTTTCTTGATGCTTCAGCAGCCTCCCTGGCTGCTTGGCTTAGCCTCTCAGCTTCAGCTACTGCCTGCTCAAATGTCCCAACAGTACTTTCCATATTCCTTGAGAATTCTAGGAAACCTCGCTTGGCTCCGCAAAGTCCAGGGGTTTTCCTTACCCCTTATATTTCTTATTTTAATAGGAGCTACTTAAATTTTCAATGCACATCCCGTCAGGCAGGGTCACCAGATCTCCCTTGACAACTCCCTGCAGGTTCTAGTACTAGAATATCCATGTTATCGAACCAGGCAAAGGCAAAAAGCCACCCAGAGTAAAGAACTTCGAAAAATCTTTGCACAAGCTGTAGCTATATGTGACGACATAAATACCTGCGTATAGGAAAGGATGCAGGCAAATTCTAAATACTAATTTCTAAACTCTAAACAAATTCAAATGCCAGAAACGATAAAAGAGCAAAAGTAAAAACGCAAAATGACAAGGCAAAATTTAAAAGTTAATTTAAGGGTCGGACTACAGATTTGCATTGGATGGAGAGAGAAGAAAATGAGGCATTTTTGCATTTTAATCTGTAATTTTGATCTTTGAATTTTGATATGTTTAGGATTTCGTGCTTAGGATTTAGGATTTAATCCCTGTTTAGGCCTTCGTCCTGAGGTCTCAGCCTGAAGGGTTTATGGGCAATTATTTAGGACGCTATATATAATGCTAAAGGTTGTCAATCGAAATTCACCCGCCCCTTTTGTTCTCTTTGTGACCAAAATTAAACAGCCTCTTTCCCGGATTTGGAGGTAAAGTAAAGATAATGCAATTGACATAAGAGAACTTGTATGAGAGAATAGTTTTAGTACTAAAGCTGAGCGAGGGGGCGATGAGGTGGAGCCTTTAGCTGGGCGCTTGGGTTCTGCTGAGCCAATAGCGAAACCGACCTTGAAAGTTGGTTTCGTTTTTTTGTTTTGAGGCTGATATGGAAATCGAAGGGCGGAATTTCGCTGATGTATTTGCGATTATTACCCATGCCGATGCCCTTGGGCTTTATGCCGGTCGATCTTGGGCAATTGGGCTCCCACAAAACTTTCCTCTCCCTTGACGGGAGGTGAGGCTAATCCTGAGCAGAGCGAAGGAACTAAGGTGAGGGTGAGCCCAGTAAGGCACATCTCAAATCAAAGATGAGATGAGATTAAGATATGCCCAATGAGATAAAGAATAATGCCCGGGCTCCCCGAAATCACCCCTCCAAGCGTGTTTCAAAAACGTAGTGCGAGACCTCAACCAAAAAATATTTGTAGTGCGAGGCTTTAGCCTCGTGCACGACCCTGAAGGGTCGCACTACGAAAATCTTAAAGGGGAGGGTGATAAGCGGAGCGGTCGACTTGGGCAGAAATCTCAAATTTGATTGCGAGGTTCTTTTGTATCGCTATTGCGAGGCGTGAAGTG
Organism: Dehalococcoidia bacterium; assembly: GCA_030605665.1. The sequence goes on from JAUWHW010000067.1 coordinate 6,964, forward strand.
CCGAAGCAATCTCTTCGGGCATAGAAGACTAGAGAAAGGAGATAAAAATGAGTAAAACAAAATGGTATGCCAAACCGCTTTGTCATTGCGAGCGAAGCGTGGCAATCTTGGTTGCCCTGGCACTGGTGCTGTCCCTGGGAATAGTGGCGGTGCCAACAGCAGGAACAGTGGAGGCACAAACCGAATTGGTGGGTTCATTCTCTCGGACCTATCAGACCACGACGACCTCGACGGATTTCTACTTGGCTATCGGCCTGGCAGCGGCCGTCTACGTCCCGGAGCACGAACTCTGGCCCGGCGGCCCGGTGATGCCAGCGCGTTGGGACATTGACTGGTCAATCGCTAGTGCACCTACATACAACGTCTTCAACCACATGACCCCTGGAGCGTTCCTGTTCGAGGATATCCACTTCGATGGTTCCGATAAAGGGGAGACCTACATCATCTCATCAGCCAGCGATGACCCAGACTTTGACGATTTTGCAGCCTTTCTGACGAACGGAACCGATGACAATATCTGGGAAGCCTGGATATGGCCGATGAGCTATGTTGGCGCCGGCGGTATACGTTGCTTGCACGACCCAGGTCCGTTCTTTTTCGAATCAAACCTGTTTTCCGGCACAGACGTTGGAACAGACTTTCCCGGATGGACAATCCAGAGCGTTTCACTCACCTTTGATGATATCTACACCGTTCATAGCGGCGATTTCGACTGGCTGACAATAGATTACACAGTTGCTATTTACGCCGGTCCTCCGACCGAGGTCTGGGTTGATGATGACTGGGCAGATCTAAGCCCAGGCGATCCAGCAGATGGTCACACTTTTGGCTACGATGCCTTTGCCACTATCCAGGATGGCATTGACGCTGTGGCTGGCAGCACAGTAAATGTGGCGGCGGGGACGTACAATGAGCAGGTAGGCATCGATAAGGACAACCTTACTATTATCGGGAATCCAGACCCCTATAGCACTTGGACTAGTGGCAATACTCGCACCGTAGATGCCGGCGGCATTGCGGGCGGGCAGACAGATGGGTTCAACGTGTTGGCAGACGGGGTCACCATTAAGGGGTTCAGGTTCATTAACAGCGATCAGATTGACCCTAACGTCTCCGTTGAGATCAATAGTGCTGGGGTGATGGTGGGCTCTTGGGATCCCGGTATGGACAATCCGCCTGGCACCATTCCCGTTGATGGGACAACAATTCAAAATTGCGTCTTTGAGTACTTCACCTATGGGATCTACATCTACGGATCAAGAGACACTACCGTTCGCGACAGTGAGTTCAAGAACCTCAGGAGTAAAGACTGGGAGTGCTGCGGTGGAACTGGCGTTATACATTGGACTGACAATGGACCAGGCCAGGACTACAATACCGGGACACAAATTCTGGACAACGTTATACACGACAACCCAAGAGATGGAATTGCTGTAGGTTCATGGGCTCCAACGGTTATCCCAGATTTCAGCGGGATGGTTATCTCTGGAAATGAGATAAATAACAATGGTAATGTCGGAGTCAATCTGATGTATGCAAGCTTTTCTCTCAGCATGACAGGGAACGACATTCATTCAAATCCAACTGGTATTGGAGTCGGTCCGGAAATCTCAGGTGCCGAGGCTCACTTTAACAATATCTATGACAACATAAACTTTGGAGCTGATGTCTGGGATTGGACAGGAACCGCATCTCTTGATGCCACCTGCAACTGGTGGGACGATGCCAGCGGACCTTCTGGAGTTGGCCCAGGCACTGGTGACGCTGTAAGCGACAATGTGGATTATGACCCTTGGCTGAAGGCACCTTCACCTTACCCGCTTTTTGCTATGGCCAGCTTCGTCATCGACCATGCCAAGATTGATTTCAAGAAGAAAGCGGATGACGACAAGGTTCGTGTGAGTGGCAAGCTGGAACTTGACCTTGTTTGTGGCAATAATGTGGATATCTCCGAGGATGTCACCGTCACCGTCGGGCCGCTTTCTGAGACTATCAAGATGGTGGAGAAGGGAAAGAAAGGCGAAAAGTGGGAGTACAAGCGTCCCAAAGGCGGTGAAGGCGACATTAAGCACATGACTATCGACTGGAAGAATGGGAAGTTTGACATCCGCATGGACAAGGCAGACCTCAGCGGCCTGACTGATCCCAATAACGTAACCATCAGCGTCCAGATTGGAGACGATGTTGGTGAAGAAACCATCGAGATGATGGTGAAGAAGAACAAGTGGGATTACAAGGCACCTCACGATTAGAAGCTACGTTAGAGGAAGCCTGTCTAACGGTGCGAGAGTCCAAAATCCAGTGCCGAGAGGGAGGGGGGTTGCCCCCTCCCTTTGTTGTGGGAAAGATGCCAGTCCGGGGTCAGGCGAGCAGCCACGGACAAAGCAAGGAGCGGACAAATTCTGCTCTTGCTGCTAAATGGCTCCGCTCCCTCTGGTCGCTCCGCCCAAATTGCCTTCGGCAACTTCTTTCATCCGCAAAACGTTATATGTGGCATCATTAAACCGATAAAAAAATGAATAGCGCTAGTTACGGGAGGTATGCTGACGGCGATACGATTTACCCTTACTGAATACATAAACCATGCTCTAGCAAATGCCATCTATGACAAGTTGGAGGATGGCACTTTTGCCGGGCGAATTCCTTTGTGCCAAGGAGTAATAGCTTTCGCTCCCACCCTCCGGGAATGCGAAGATGAATTGCGTTCCACTCTGGAGGATTGGATACTCGTTGGTCTTAAATTAGGCCATCCTCTGCCAGTAATTTCCGGTATTGACCTCAATAAGGAGCCTCGCCGTGAGCCGGTGGAGGCCGTGTAAGCGGCGAGAGTTCATTCGCCGTCCTGGAAAGCACAAGGAGGCCCTCGCTTCAAGCCCCTTTTTGGCAAGCGACAAACAGAAAGGGAAGCCCTCCCATCAGCCCCCTTTATTTGGCAAGGGGCGTGAGGGCGAACTTCCCCCTCCCTCTAACTCCCTCCCACCAGGGGAGGGAGGATTATGGAATCGCTTGCCATAAGAGCCAATTTAGGCAAAGGACTTTGAGAAATCTTTGCAGAAGTTATGATAAGGGAGCATCAAGATAGTTTTGCCATGATCAATTCTGCTGCCTTTTCATCTTTTGCCCAGCCAAGCCTCTTTAAGTTCAGCCTCAATCAGCTCTTCAAGCACTTCGTTTTCGTCACGGAGGCTCTTATTTTCCCGTTGGAGCTTCTGTAAATGGTTGTTCTTCTTCAAGAAATGGTTAGATTTGAACCAACGACCTCAGGAACCTTGTGGAATATCCGCCAGCAGCTTGTTGCAGGATATAAAGCAGAAGAACTTCGGCTGTCAGGAAACTGGCACTAGTTACCTGAGCCAAGAGCGAATAGAGCCAGCTATCCGTAGTACTATTCCTGGTCTTCGGCTGACTTGAGCGCCAAGCCCTCAGCTTTAGCTGCTGCTTGGAGCCGCTCATCCACAGAGGAAAAGGCGATATAAGACTTTACCTCGTCTCTCAAAGCTAAGGCAGAGCTGAGGTGTATAGCATCGAAGCCACGCAACCCATGCCTTTCAGCTAGGTCTCCAGCCAGAGCAATTATGGCCTCAGAGACTCTAATGGCCAAATATGTCCCCCACTCCTTATGGAAATCGTCTAAAATACGCTCATATTCTTCCTGGCTGAGCTCGCCTTCCCGCTGCTTCCTGGCGAAAGCCGCTCTGACCTCAGCATACGCGATATGTGAAGTAGCCACCGCTTCTGCCGCAGAGACCTGGTCCCGAACTGCCTGAGAGCCTTCTTCCTCTACATAGAGCTTGACCAAAGAGCTTGTGTCCAGGTAAAGGATCACCGTCTGCCTTCAAGGACGATTTTTGAAATGGGCTTGCCTCGGAGTGGCGCGGGATGAAGAGAACCGCTTGGCTTGCCCCCCTGCCACAGGGCAAACCCCTCCTTAGTTAACCCTGCTAGCCTCTCTATTAGCTTCCCTTGCCCGCTAGGTACGATGGTTGCTATGGGACGCCCCCGCTCTGTCACGGTGATAGGCTCGCCTCTCTTTACGCGCCCCATGTAGTAACTTAACTTGCTTTTTAATTCCTTTATCCCCACGGTATACATTTTTCTCAAAATCGGTAACCACAATATAGCTTAAAGTAGTCACATCTGTCAAGGCAGATAACAGAAAGGCATGGCTCTTACTACTAAGACAAGGAATTAAAAACTTTGCAGAAGCTGTGATGAAGGCTAAAAACCTTAATCAGGTTTGATAGCTACTATAGTAAATGCTAAAGTTCGCTAGATCAAAACGAGTCAGACAAACTATGGGTTCGTATACACTGCTGTTGTCTGCCATTTTCAATGAGAGGTGAGTTAGATGGATATTGATCGTAGTATAAAGATGAGGTTGGTGTTTGAGGTTCAAAAGAAGCCATATTTTTTGGATGTTTCATCATTGTTTTATGACTTTGAGTTGCTGTACGATCTCTCTTTCCTCCTATATGCAAAGGATTATTATGATTATCGATTTTCACAGTATTTTTGGTACAGACGGGGCGGCCATTAAAAGATGAACATAGACTTCGTGCATTCCGGATAATCAAGGAATCTCCACTTACAGTGGAGCTGATATTAAGTATTGTTGCCGTTTCTTCTGGAGCCATTTGGCTAATAGCACAAGCAATCGAGAAAATAGGCAATTGGGAATTAAATAGAGAGAAACTAAAATTAGAAATTGAAAAGCTTAGACGAGAAAGTAATCTTCTATCTTACGATGAGAAACGGGCAAGAATTGAGATGGAAAGGAAATTACAAGAAAGGGAATGTTTAATGATTTTTAATTCATTACTTAGAAGACTTGAAAGGAATTCAATTAAGCTTAAAGATATAGATTTAACTTTGGAAGAATTTAATGATCAAAACAGCAGATAACAGAGCGTACCTGGCTTCGTGCCTTCGGCGCTCCGCCAAAACTCCCCTTCGGGGAACTTCAGAGACGCTCGAAACGTTAGCTGAAATACTTATTCAGGAGGGACACAGATGTTTAGAACTAATCTCCAAAATGTTGTAGATAAATATTTGTCCGTTCCCGCTTTCCAAGATAAATGGAAAAAAGACCAGCAAATAGGAGGTGGTTACTACTATGCATTGACATACCCTCCTATCCTCTCTTTTTTCAAAGAACATCAGCCCTTATCCGATGCCTTAAATCTAAAGGTGGCCTTAATCTTCTCATGGAACCCAACAATTTGTAAGGTAACCTCAACCCGATTCGAACAAGCGGAACGTGAATTGGCCGCCTTAGAATCTACCAGGGAAGAACTTGATACTAAAGGCATTTCAAATGTTGATATAAATGAGGTCATTCGTGAATTTTGGGGCCCGGTAAAAAAAGCTACTGCTTCCTGGGACTCGACTCCCGGGGTGAGCGTCACAAAATTCTTACATTTTAGTTTCCCCCATATCTTTCCAATGATTGATTTGAATACGATGAAGAATCTTGGAGGTACAACTGTCAACCTGAAGTGGTACTCCATTTTCCTTTCAGAATGGAAAGACCTGTATAAGCATTTGAAAGCATCTTTCGACCAAATCTCCAATGCTGTCGATATGCCAGTGACACGGGTACTAGATATAATGATTTTTACCCCACGGTAGGATGTTTAGTATGAATACTTCAGCTAACAGCGTGTTCGCGGTTCGTTTAGCTCGGAACCTCTTAAGCAAGCGAAAGCAAGAGTGGGCATTGCGGAGGCGCAAAACTGCAGTACAGCGATATTCTTAAGAAACTGAAATCCTTGTCTAATCCCAAAGCAATAGAGGGCATGGCAAAACATGGAATTACACCAGAGAGCACGTCGGCGTTTCAATTCCAAACCTAAGAATTTACTTCGAGGCTAAAGCAGAGGAGAAAGTGCTCATCGAAACTTTCGGCAAGGAATATGAAGGCTACCGCGCTACTACTGGCATGTTCTTCCCCAGAGTTTTCAAAAGGAACCATAAACGTTACCGCCCCCTCTGGTTTTCAGAGGGAGCTTCCCCAGAAATAAATCAGAAATGTTGTCAGCTTATTACTTTATCCACTGGCTTGTAGTAATCTTCTAGGGCATGAGCCTTAGCTACAGGCTCAAACGTCCCAATACTGCCTTCCATATTCCCTGAGAATTCTAGAATATTTCGCTTGGCTCCGCAAAGCCTAAAGGTTTTCGCGACCCACTTTTATACCCTTTAAGTCTAATTTTAGTAAGAGCTGCCTAATTTTTCAATTTATATTCCGCCGGGAGCTATGAAATAGAAAAGAATGCGTTTAACAGGCCGAGCGCTATCATTAAATAACGCTAGAGAAACATTATCGCAGTGAGCCAAGTTGAAGGGACAGTTAAGCAATTTCAGCGCACCAGTATATTCGAATACAGGATAAAAATAGCCAAAACACAAAACATGCCGGGAAAACTGGAGATAAAGCAAGCGCCTAAATTTCACTGGAGCTAAAGCTAAACGATGAAAAGCGAGCAAAAGAATAAGAACACAACAGCATAGATAGAGAGGATACTCACATGACTGCCTGCCAGGGGATTGCTTATTAATGGTTCAGGCTCTGAAGGTATATTCTGGGAGCCTGAATACAAAAGTTGAACAACCTTCGCAACTCCCTTTGTTATGGTAGAGTTCCCTGCAGTCCATGCTGGAGGCTCAGCCATTTAATAATTTTATAGGCTAGCAAGCCACTTATCCAGCAACTTTGTAATTGCCTAATTTTTCTAAGGCAAGCACCAGAGCAGAATGGTCCAGGTTACTGCCACCCTCTTGTGCTGCAACTGCATTAAACAGCTCCTGAGCTATAGCCGTGCCAGGCAAGCTCAACCCCAGCTTGCGCGCTACTTCCAAAGCGTTATTCAGGTCTTTTTGCTGATGCCGAATACGAAAACCGGGAGCAAACTTACGTTCGAGCATTCGCTGCCCATGTAAGTCTAAAATACGACTTTGGGCGAATCCTCCAAGTAGTGCTTCTCTTACCTTTGCTGGATCAGCACCTGCCTTAGAGGCAAATAAAAGAGCCTCGCTAACCGCCTCAATTGCCATGCCGACTACCATCTGATTAGCCACCTTGCAAGTCTGCCCATCCCCATTATCACCAATATGAACAATATTTTTGCCCATAATTTCAAAATAGGGTTTAATTTGTTCGAACACTTCGGGCTTACCTCCGACCATAATGGAAAGAGTGGCATTTTGAGCCCCTACCTGGCCGCCGGAAACAGGAGCATCGAGCATCTTTACACCCAAAGCAGCAAGCTTTTTGGCAAACTCTTTTGTAGCTATTGGAGAAATGGAACTCATATCTACCACAATAGAGCCCGATTTCACGCCCTCAGCTACACCATCCTTGCCAAACAAAACAGCTTCCACATCAGGTGTGTCCGGTACCATGATGAAAATTATATTTGATTTTTGTGCCACTTCCTTACTATTGCTACAAGCCACGGCACCTTTCGAAGCTAATTCCTTAATCGATTCCGAGACCACGTCATAAACATAAACTGTGTTGCCAGCGGCTAGCAGATGACCAGCCATTGGCATGCCCATTATCCCTAATCCAATAAATCCAAGTTCCGTCATTATTTTCCTCCTTTTCCTATATAATTTTTGACCCACTCAAGGCCATCTTCTGTCACACCAGCAGGTTTGTATTCACACCCAATCCAGCCATCGTATCCCGCCTCATCAATGAAACGAAACAGATTGGTGTAGTTAATTTCACCGGTTCCTGGCTCATGTCGCCCTGGATTATCCGCGAGCTGAATATGAGCGATACGAGCAAGGTTATCTCGAATAGTTCTCGTTAGATTGCCCTCCATTATCTGCATGTGATAGATATCATATTGAAGCCAGAGGTTGGGATGATTGATTTCTTTAAATAGCTGGAGAACATCCCGCGTATGCACCAGATGGAATCCGGGAATATCCTGGTCATTTAGAGCCTCGACCAGCAGGCGAATACTCTCTCTTTCCAAGGCAATTGCGGCAAATCGAAGGTTATCTACCAGCGTCTGACGAACCTTTTCTGCTGACACGTCCTTAGGAGTTAGCCCTACGAGGCAGTTCAAACGAGGACATCTCAAGGCCTTGGCATACTCGATAGCTAATCCAGCACCTTCCTGAAATTCTCCCATCCGTCCTGGCAGACAAGCTATACCTCTCTCTCCCGCAGCCCAATCACCAGCTGGCAGATTGTGCAATACCTGTTCAAGACCATACTGGCCCAACTTCTCCACCAGCTGCTCCCTCTTCCAATTATAAGGAAACAAGTATTCTACGCCCTTGAACCCAGCTCTAGATGCCCGCTCAAAACGACCCAGAAAATCAACCTCATTGAACATCATTGTTAAATTAGCACTGAATTTGACCATGACTATCCCTCCATAAGAATAAATACCACATACTTAGGATTTAACGTGAACTAAAATTTCACTTAATTACAGCATTTTAGAGAATTGTGCATTGGCTGTCAACGTTTGACAAAGAGCCAGGAAAATATTTATTCCCAAGCTCCTCGATATTGATGCCTTAACACGCAAGGTTGGGAAGAAAAGTGAGAAAATTCCATTATCATTCAGCCTTTTCAACAATAATTTTTGCTCCAGATGTAACTTTTTTAAATATTTTAGAGTCTCCTATTATCCTTCCAAAGACATTCACCGGACTGGCTGGCCTGATTTCGTCACCCTGACTTACCGGAGTAGGTCCAAAAAAGATGCAGAAAGCTGTTCCAGGTGGCCAATATCCCAAATCACCTTCAGAAACTACCGCTTTAGCATTTTCCGCTCCCATCTTAACCGGTATGGAAAAATAAATCTCATCACCCCAGGTATTTACATTGCTTTCAATGGGAAGGGCTTCCCAAATCTCCTGCGCAGTCTTACTATCGTTTAATTCGGCATCAGCCTTAATATTTTCAACTCTAATAGCGAGCTTCTTAGGCATTTTAGCAACCTCCTTTACTCAAAGTGCTTTTTTGAACTTCTTAAATCCCCTTTAAATCTTGCTTACATTTGATTACTTTTTGAACACCTCTTTATTTTACTAAATTAGGCTGAATAAGACTTAAAGTTATTATACACGTAAATAGGATTGAGTCAAAGCACAGTTCAGTGTTTGGCGTGGTTAAAGAAGGTATTCAAAAGGGAGTAATGATAGATAAAGAGGCCTTCGGCTTTACCTGCTCACGGTCAAATTAGCTGGAAAAGATATCCCTTAGAAAAATTAAAGAGAAACACAACTGGAAACCTAAACCTCTGAGGGGTTTTTCTCGTTTATAATGTTAAACTAAAGATAAAGGAGGCAAGTAGGTGAATAAGCTGCCCCAATTTTTGTTGCCACCATTGCTAATTTTAGGGTTAATGCTAACTAATGCCTGTGCACCAGCGGGTGCTCCGCCAATGCCAGCGCCAGCACCACCGCCTGAAGAAGCAGCACCGTGGCCATCGGAGGAAGCTGTCGAGGAAGAGCGAGCTCCAAGCGTAGCCAAACCTGGTGAGGAAACTCTAGAGCGTAAAATCATAAGAACTGGCTATATAACTTTAGAGGTAGAGGATATAGTTGAGGCTATGGACAAGGTTGCCGAAGTAGCTGATGAACTAGGTGGCTACGTGGTTTCCTCCCATAAGCATGAAGAGGAAAAGGGGACTTCAGGTAGCATTCGCATTCGGGTTCCTGCTGATAGATTTGATGAAGCCTTTGATGGGCTTCGTGAACTAGCAATAGATGTGTCCTATGAGAGCACTGAGGCCAAAGATGTGACCGAGGAATATATCGATTTAGAGGCCCGACTACACAACCTTGAAGCCACCGAAACCCAATACCTGGTATTGTTAGAGAAAGCAGAAACAGTTGAGGAAATACTCAAGGTGCAGCAAGCGCTTTCCAATACGCGAGGGGAAATTGAGCAAATCGAAGGTCGCATGAAATACCTGGAACGAACCTCAGACATGGCGCTTATCGAGGTAACCCTGAAGGAGACCAAGGGGTTGGCTGAGCCCTGGAGCGCCTCTGATGCCTTCAAGTCAGCAGTGCGCGGTCTAACTACACTTGGAAGAGGTCTGGCTACTGGACTCATCTGGATTGGCGTTTTCTGCTGGATCTGGATTCCCATCCTGGTATTCTGGCTCAGAAGGCGAAGAAAGGCCTGATTGTCCTTGCTCGAGTAAGTTTGATAATGATGCCAGTAATGAAAGCCGGTTTAGTTTATGACCCAATCTATCTAGAGCATGACACTGGCAACCATGTGGAGAATTCCCACAGGTTGGTAGCCGTAATGTCGCATTTGGAAGAGAGTGGGACTAAGGAGAAACTTACTTGTCTGCCTCCGCGCCCGGCCTCAATAGAGGAGCTAAAAAAGGTGCATACTGCAGAATATATCTCCCGGGTTAAAAGCAAGGCTGAAAGTGGTGGTGGCTGGCTTGACCCCGATACAATAATGTGCCCAAAATCTTATGAAGTAGCTTTGTACGCTGCTGGTGGGCTTTTAACTGCCGTGGAGGCAGTAATGAAAGGGGAAGTAAGCAGCGCGGTTGCTTTAGTTAGACCCCCAGGACACCATGCTACCAGCAATCGAGCAATGGGCTTCTGTATTTTTAATAACGTAGCTGTTGCGGCTAAGTTTGCCCTGGCTAATTTCAACCTCAATCGTGTTCTCATCGCTGATTTCGATGTTCACCATGGCAATGCCACTCAAGAGGCCTTTTACGCTGACCCTAAAGTCCTTTACTTCTCTACTCATCAATACCCCTTTTACCCTGGAACAGGATGGATAGATGAAATTGGAGCTGGGGAAGGAGAAGGCACCACGGTTAATTTCCCTATGACTGCTGGCTGGGGCGATGAGGAATATTTGAGAGCCTTTAATGAAGTGTTAGTTCCCGTAACCCAGAGATTCCAGCCGCAGCTTATACTGGTCTCTGCTGGCTTCGACCCTCACTGGGCTGATAGCATAGCCATGATGCAGGTAAGCGTCGCTGGCTTGGCTCAAATGGTGGCAGTGCTAAAAAATCTAGCTGCTGAGCTTTGCCAGGGAAGGCTTGTTTTCACTCTGGAGGGTGGGTATAACCTTCAAGTAGCTGCTTCTGCAGTGAGGGCTACCTTTGATGTGCTCTTGGATACTCCAGAGATAGTGGACCCTTTAGGGAAATCGTCGCGAGGAAAACCCGGGGGATTTGAGGAGCATATTGAGAAAATAAAGAAGCTACACCACCTATTTAAATGCTAAACTACATCAAAATTCAAAAATAAAAGTGCAAAATGACAGAGCAAAAATCAAAAACGACCCCTTTTGCCTTTTGATTTTCTATGCTGTCCTCTTAACGAAGGGCAGCCAGGAGAATAATTGGCCCCACTCCTTTTTCTCCCAAACTACCAAAAGCGGGCCAGCAATGAATAAGGAGCTATAAGTGCCAGCAAACACCCCAATAAGCAATACTAAGATGAAGTGATGGATTGTGGCTCCGCCAAAGAGGAAAAGAGCTAAGATGACACAGAGAGTAGTTAAAGAGGTATTTAAGGAACGCTGCAGTGTCTCTATAAGACTCAAATTTACCGTCACCGCGAAGTCAGGACTAATACCTTTAGACATATTTTCCCGTATACGGTCAAAAACAACCACGGTATTATTGATGCTGTAGCCTACGACTGCCAGCAGTCCAGTAATAAACATGGCGCTGACTTCTACATCAGCCATCTGGCCCAAGATAGAGAAGATGCCTATTACTATGAGCACATCATGAATTAAAGCAATAATGGCACAGGTGCCCCAGCGAAAAGGACTGGGCATGCGGCGAAATGCCCAGACAATATAAAATAACATAGCTACAGCAGCTATTATCACGGCAATGCCAGCATTGCGTCTTGTTTCCACACCCACCGTAGGCGAAGCTAAGTAATAGTCAGTTATCTCAACCTGACGACCTAACCTTTCCCCCAGTTTTCCTACAAGTTCATCCGCTTCTTCCCGTGGTATTTCCCTGAGGTGGATAATGAAGCTGGTTTCGCCTGCTTTCTGGATGATTGCCTCATCGTGTCCTAAGTCAACCAGTTCCTGTCGCAATTGGCTTTGCTCCACTGGTGAATCGAGTTGGAGAGTCATGGCTGTGCCGCCGCTAAAATCGATTCCGGACCTCAGCCCAAAAATGGCTAGAGAAACTATTCCTACAATTATTACTATGGCTGAGATAAGGAAAAACCGCTGTTTCTTGCCCACAAAGTCAATCATGCTTTAACTCCATAAGCTGCTGGGTTGGTGACCAATCTACTGCCCACAACGAGACGAAGGAAAGTACGCGTGACAATGATGGCAGTGAACATGCTTAAAGCCACACCAATAAATAACGTTATGGCAAAACCTTCTACCATGAATGCACCCAGAGTACGGCCAAACCAAATAAGAATGATGCAGGCAATAAAGGTAGTAATATTGCTATCACGGATGGCTGTCCAGGCGCGATTGAACCCGGCCTCAATGGCAGCGCCTAAAGTGCGCCCCGCTCGTATTTCCTCCTTAGTGCGCTCAAAGATAAGGATGTTGGCATCCACTGCCATGCCCAATGATAGGATAAAGCCAGCAATGCCGGGTAAGGTAAGCGTTAAGGGAAGAAGCTTGAAAATGGCCAAAAGCATAACCCCGTAAATCCCTAAACTAAAACAAGCTATTAAGCCAGGCAGGCGATAATAAAAAAGCATAAATAGCAGTAATAGTGCCACTCCAATTTTTATAGCCAGCAGGCTTTTTTCTATAGAATCTCGCCCCAGAGTGGCCTCCACTGTCCTCTCATAAAGAGGAACATTTGGCTCAAATACCTGGGAGCCGTTTTCCTCTGTCCATCTGCCTAAGGGCACGGGGATACGTCCAGCATTGAACAAATCACGTAATTCTTGAGCATCAATCCAATTCAGCCCTTCAATTTGCCCTCTGTCTCTTATCGTCCCTCTAACCGTCGGAGCAATGGGATGACCATCTTCGCCGCGCAGTGGCTCATCGCCAAGATAAATAGCCAGCGGTTTCCCTATAAGGCGGCTAGTTATTTGCTGTGATAACTCTTGCCCAGTCTCATCCCACTCAAATACCACTAGCGGCAAGCCAAATTCATCCGGTATAACCTCAATTCTCCCCTTGAAATATCTGCTGGTGAGAGTTAATTCCTTGTCATTGACTGTTCCTTTAGCGGGAACCCAACTCCCTTCTCCACCCTGTTCTCGAAACTCAAGCAGAGCAACCATTTTCTCTTTGGTTTCCTCAACTTGACTTTTACTGGCACCTGGTAGCTGAATAACAATGCCATATTGATCATCTTTGTGCTGTACTGCAACGATTGGCTGTGTGAGGCCTAAGACATCAATACGTCTCTCAATCGCCTTCTTTATCCCTGCCATTATTTCAGCTGGATGGTCATCGGGATCAAGCTCGCTAAGATCAGCCTGGTAAACCAGATAGCTGCCACCTTTAATGTCGAGTCCTAGAGTCAGCTCCTGTCCCAATTTTCTCCCTTCCAAAGGCACTATTGACCATAAGGCAAAGCCAACTAGGAGAAGGATAAAGATGAGCTGGTAAACGTTTCTCTTTTTCAATTAATTAGCCTCGAATTGCCGCTTATTTAATTCCTGGCGCACCAGAGTTAATGCTTCTTCTCTAGTAGTTAGCTCACCGCTGGCTTGAGCCTCACGTACCAAAGCTAAAAGCTCGCCAACCAATGGCCCTGGAGTCAAGCCAAAAGTATTCATTAAATCATATCCATCAATAAGTTTCATTGGCAAGACATTAGCTTGCTGCTTTTCACGTTCCTTTAATATGTAGTTCATTAGCTGGCAATACCCTTTCCACTCTTCTATATCCACAAGAGATCCATAGGTAGCTAGATAATCGGCTAAGGCTAAAAACAAAATATCAATACCAACATCACCAGTGTCTCGAGAGTAGCGATAGATTGCTCGCCGTGTAGGCAGCTCTCTGCCATTGCTCATTTGAACTGGGCGGAGGTGATGGTAGATGAGGCTTTTTACCAGATTTATTTCCTTGTTGCTAAATCGTAACCTGTTTAAGATGACTGCCGTTATAGCTGCCCCTTCCTTAGTATGGCCATAGAAGTGCGCTTTGCCTGCATCATCAACGAACTTTGTTTTAGGCTTAGCAATGTCATGGAGTAGCGCGGCTAATTTAAGCAAAGTCTTATGATTGCTACCTTTGGAAACCTCTCCGGATAGGTGCCGAGCTATGGCATCTGACCATGGGACAGTGGACAATATGTCTTTACTACCATATTCCCAGTCATTTTCCCCGATTAAAAATTCTACTGCAGCCACTGTCTGAAGAGAATGTTCGAAGACATCCCAGAGATGCGTGGTTGGTTGCTCCACCCCCTTGCTCTCTGCTAGCTCAGGAACCAAGGCCAGAAGCAAGCCAAGAGCATCTAAATATCTCAAATGTTGGGCTGTTCGAGGCAGATTAAGCAATCGAAGTAGTTCCTCTCTAACTCTTTCCCCGGAGATTCTAACGATAGACTGAGAATAGCGACGAATCAAACTTTCTGTCTTTGGCTCTATAGTGAAATCAAGTTCAGCAGCTAGCCTCACTGCTCGCAATAGCCTGGCAGCATCAACCTCAAATATTCGTTCATTTACCGCCCGTACTGTTCTATTTTTTAAATCTTCCTTTCCAGAAAAGGGATCAATTAGCTTGAGCGGAATATCCGCTCCTAGATGGCCAAGCTTAACAGCCATGGCATCTATAGTGAAATCGCGGCGGGCAAGGTCAGATTCAATAGTGTCCCAGAATGAGGAAAAATCGAGATGCCACTTCGCCCCGCGAAATTGAAGATTTTGTGGAGGACCTCCTTGCCGCTCTTTCTCGATTACTACCACTCTGGCTATCCTGTTTATCTCATCGAGCAGCACAAATTTGCCACCAATGCCTTTAGCCACGTCCCTAGCTATGTCTAGGGCATTCCCATCCACAGCAATGTCAATATCATTCGTTTGTCTACCCAGAAGCCAGTCACGGATGAAGCCACCAACAATGTAGCCTTGATGCCCTTGCTCAACTAACAAGCGGGATGCCCTGTCTAGGATAGCGGTTATATTTTGTTTGAGAAGGGACATCGCCCAATTATAGTTTGAAGCAGAATCTATTGTAAAGGTTACTCAACCTGCTTCTTACTAACTTACTCTACCAAACTCCTTTTCCAATTGATGTGAACTCAGGTGAATCATGGTTGGCCTACCGTGGGGGCAGGTGCGTGGTTGCTTAGCTTGCTCCAACTGCTTTATTAATTCTCTCATTTCCTCATTCCTTAGCTGCTGCCCTCCTCTGATGGCACTGTGGCAAGCCAGGGACTGAGCTATTTTTTCTTCCCACGGAGTGGGATTATCTTTACTAGCAAGGTTATCAAGCAGTATGTTCACTACCTCAATAATATTCGTGGTTGCTACCACTACTGGCACAGTACGTATTAAATAGTTTCTATCACCAAAGGGTTCAATAGTAAAACCAAACTGAGTCAAAGTTTCTTCATTCGCTTCCAGAGTCTGCTCCTCACCGGGGCTGAGTTCCATAGTTATTGGCTGAAGTAATCCCTGAACTTCAACCTCCTTTTTTAACCACTGAGCTAAAATTCTCTCGTACAATATACGCTCATGCGCCGCATGCTGGTCAATAAGGTAAAGCCCGTCAGGTCCCTCAGCAACAATATAGGTATTGGCTATCTGTCCCATTACACGCAAAACGGGTAAACCAGGAGCAGGTAAAGGGGCAATAGAGACAGGTTCTTTTTCCTTTATCATCCAGGAGCCTTGCTGTGCCCATGGAGTAGCTGGAAAGGGTATAGCTCTAGACTTAGCTATGGGCGCTCTAGCTAATGCTCTCTTTACTGCCCCCTCCACAATAGCAAAAACAGCCTGTTCATGGCGAAACTTTACTTGAGCTTTGGTGGGATGAACATTGACATCAATTTCCTCGGCTGGCAACGAGAGGTTAATTATAGCCATAGGATGCTTACTATCCATAAGTAAACCATGGTAGGCTTCTTCAGTTGCTCGCATTAGCAAAGCACTGCGTACCCATCTCCGATTGACGAAGAAGCTGATGTAGTTACGATTAGAACGAGTTAAGGAAGGTGGGCTCACCAAGCCGCTGACTTTACCGAATGTATCCCCGGCCTTCACTTCTAGCATCCCTTGAGCTACCTCCAAACCATATAGCTGGTTTACCACGTCACGCAGATCGCCATTGCCTGTAGTTTGTAAGCTAAGATGTTTATCCAGAAGCAAGTTGAGCCTGACCTCGGGGAAAGCTAGTGCATACTGGCTTAATATGTTAGCAATATGGCTATTTTCCCTATTCACTGATTTGAGAAACTTAAGTCGAACAGGGAAATAATGAAATAGCCGGCGCATAGTTACAGTAGTGCCTTGAGCTCTACCACGGCTCTCCTGGCGGACTATGGCACCTTTCCTTAAATACATGTAGGTGCCAACAACATCTGAAGGTGCTTTGGTGAAAACCTCTACCTCAGCAACAGCAGCAATGCTGGGTAAAGCCTCGCCTCGAAAACCAAGGCTGGAAATGCTTTCTAAATCGGCTAAGTTGTTAATCTTGCTGGTGGCATATCTACAGAAAGCAAGTTCTACTTCCGATGCCGGGATACCTGCTCCGTTATCAGTCACCTTAATTAGCTCTATCCCACCGCCTTGTGCTTCAACGTTAATTTGGCTAGCTCCGGCATCCAGGGAGTTCTCCACCAATTCCTTTACCACTGAAGCTGGCCTCTCAATTACCTCACCAGCAGCGATCTTGGAAATTACCTCTGGCGCTAAAACTTTAATGGACATTTAAGATAATTCTACACGCTTTCGTGTATTTTGTCAATAGTTTACGGAGGAAAATCAGAGTCTTTTTCGATTTTCTCCAATTTTGCCAGGTTGAGTAGCAGCTTCTTAACCCCGGCTTCCTCAAAGGATACGGTTATCACTTGATCCCCTTTGTCGGGAAGGCAATCCATCACTATGCCATCGCCAAATTTACTATGGTGAACCCAGTCACCTACTTTCAAATCCAGCATATTCAGAGGATGAGCGGCTGACTCAGGGTAAGCAGCTACTGGCAGCTTAAGGCTTCCCTCTTCCCATAGCCCTTTAGTGGTTACTAGATGTGGTGAAATATCCTGAAGAAAGCGGGATGGCAGGTTTATCGAGCCACCAAACAAGCTGCGTCGGTAACTGCGTAAGAGATAGAGCCGCTTCTCAGCTCTGGTTATGCCAACATAGCAAAGACGACGCTCCTCTTCTATCTCTTCCGGGTCACCAGAAGACTTCCTATGGGGTAAAAGCCCTTCCTCCATGCCGACGATAAAAACTACAGGAAACTCCAAGCCTTTAGCTTGATGTAAGGTAATTAGAGTTACAGTAGCGGCTCTTTCATCTAACCCATCTACATCTGATACCAGGCTAACCTTCTCTAAGAAAGTAGCCAAAGCTTCTTCGGGGTTAATTCCGTCATATTCCCTGGCAACATTCTTCAGCTCTATTATATTCTCCCACTTCTCTTCCCCATTCTCTTTCTCCAAAATGTATTCCCTATATCCCGTATGCTTTAACGTCTCATCTATTAGCTCAGAAGGGTTTAGTTCGTGACTTTTAGCCATAAGCTCATCAATAAGAGCGACAAATTTAGTTAAAGCCTGGGTGATGCGTGAAGAGAAAGTTTCCCCCCCCACCATTTGCTTTAAAGCATTGTATAGAGAAGCATCATGAGACCTTGCCCAAACTTGAAGCTTGCCGAGGGTGCCTTGTCCAATACCCCGCCCAGGGACATTTATGACGCGAGCCAAGCTAACATTGTCATGGGGATTGTGAATAACCCTGAGATAAGCGGTGATATCTTTAACCTCCCGTCTCTGATAGAAGCGTATGCCACCGACAAGCTTATAAGGCACTCCATACCTCATAAATGTTTCTTCCAAAACTCGGGACTGAGCATTGACCCGATACATTACAGCACAATCTTTGAGCGATATCTGATCCTGACTGACTAGCTTTTCTATTTCATTAACCACCGATTGAGCCTCTTCCTCCGCGCTATAGCTCTCGAGAATAACCACAGGAGAACCCACTTCATTGTCTGTCCATAAGTTCTTTGGCTTGCGCTGCACATTTGCCGAAATAACGTCTGAAGCCACCTGCAAAATAGTCTTGGTAGAGCGGTAGTTTTGCTCTAAAACCACTATTTTCGCTTCGCGATAATCCTTCTCGAAGCTTAAAATATTGCGCAAATCGGCAAACCTCCAGGAATAGATGGACTGGTCGGGGTCGCCAACCACACAGATATTGCGGTATTTTCCCGCTAGCTGTTTCACCAGCATATACTGGGCGATGTTAGTGTCCTGAAACTCATCCACCAAGATATGAACATACCTTGACTGGTATTGGCTCAGAATCTCGGGGTGCTCCTTGAATAGCTGCACCGTCTTCATTAGCAGGTCATCGAAATCTAGTGCCTCACTTTGAGTGAGCCACTGTTGATACAGGTGATAAACCCTGGAGACTACCTCCTCAAAATAACTATGAATCTGGTGAGCATAATCTTGGGAGCTAATAAGCCGACTCTTAGCAGCACTAATGGCTGAGTGTAAAGCACGAGGAGCATATTGTTTAGGGTCAAGATTTATTTCTTGGAGGCTTTGCTTTATTAAATTCAATTGATCTTCCTCATCATAGATAACAAATCTTGGGTTAGTACCTATGGCTTCGCCCTCACGATGGAGAATTCGACTACAGATAGCGTGGAAGGTACCCAAAGTTAAGGCATCAACCTCACGACCTAAAAGCTGCTCTAACCTCTCCTGCATTTCACGGGCAGCTTTATTGGTGAAGGTAACTGCCATAATATGGTGGGGATTAATACCACAAACCTTGATCAGATAAGCAACTCGATGGGTGATTACCCTGGTCTTGCCACTTCCGGGACCAGCTAAGATAAGCACAGGTCCTTCGATTGCTTCTACGGCTTTCCTCTGGGCAGGATTAAGCGTGGCCAAGATATCCATAAACCTTGAGCTTATTATAGCAAATGCTCACTGTGATACTCCTCTTTATCAACACTGGCCATGAATTTCTGATAAAATATCAATCTTGAGACTTATGCCTGTAAGGGAACAATTAGTTACTATCTGCACCGCCAACCAAATGGAGGCCTGGATAATTAAAGGGCGGCTAGAGAGCGAAGGCATTCCAGCCCTTCTAAGCTACGAAAGTGCTGGCTTAGTTTATGGGCTTACTATCGATGGTTTAGGCGAGGTAGAGATAAAGGTGCCAGAGCATTTGGCTAAAGAAGCCAGGGAGATTTTGGGAGTTTAAGCTATGACTTCAAGGTTAGAACGCATAACTCAGCAACGGTTGGACAGCCTGAAAAGAATTCGGGCTCGAGGGATAAACCCTTACCCTCATTCTTACCATCCCAGCTATACCGTTAAAGAAGCAATAGCCCTCTTTGAACAACAAGGAGAGGAGTTGCAGGCTATGTCCCTCGCCGGCCGTGTTATGGCTAATCGTTCCATGGGTAAGATAACTTTTCTTGATATTCGTGATGGCTCAGGGAAGATACAGCTTTGCTTTCGCCATAATCTTCTGGGTAAGGAGAAATATGAATTTCTCCAGGAGGTTGATATTGGCGACATCATAGGGGTAAAAGGTAAGCTTTTCCTAACAAAAACGGGTGAGATTACACTCGAGGTATCCAATTTCGCTACGTTATGTAAATCCCTTCGCCCCTTGCCGGAGAAGTGGCATAGGTTAGCTGATGTAGAAAAGAGGTACCGACAGAGGTATCTTGACCTTATTTGTAACGAAGATGCCAGAACCATTTTTACGCTACGTAGCAGGATTATCGCTGCAATAAGAAATTTTTTAAATAACCGGGGCTTTATAGAGGTGGAGACGCCTGTGCTCCAGCCACAGGCTGGAGGAGCAGCAGCACATCCCTTCATCACCCACCACCATGCACTTGACGAAGACCTTTACCTGCGTATCGCTCTGGAACTTCATCTTAAGAGGCTAATAATAGGTGGCTTTGACAAGGTTTATGAGATGGGACGCGTCTTCCGTAATGAGGGCATCTCTGTCAAACATAATCCTGAATTCACCCTGCTTGAGTGCTATCAAGCTTATGCTGATTATAATGACATAATGAATTTAGTTGAGGGAGCAGTTTCTCATATTGCTCGTGAAGTTCTGGGTGATACCAAAATTACTTGTGGCGGAAAAACTATTGACCTTGCTCCTCCCTGGCAAAGGCTTTATCTGCGTGAGGCTATTAAAAAGCATTGTGGGATTGACTTTGAAGACTATTCCGATACTGCTTCCCTACGGTCACGGATGGCAGAGATGGGAATAGAAGTCGATCCAAATAAAGGAAGAGGCAGGCTTATAGATGAGCTAATTTCCACCTTTGTGGAGCCAAATCTCATCCCACCAACTTTCCTTCTAGATTACCCTGTGGAAATGTCACCCTTGGCTAAGCGCAAGCGAGGTAATGACCGCTTGGTGGAGAGGTTTGAGGCATTTATTAATGGAATAGAAATTGCCAATGCCTTCACTGAACTCAATGACCCCATAGAGCAAAGAGAGAGGTTTCAACAACAATTAAAAGGGCGAGCTATGGATGAGGAAATCGAAATTGCCGATGAGGATTTCCTTCAGGCTTTGGAGTATGGGATGCCACCTACTGGCGGTCTAGGGATAGGCATCGACCGCTTGGTGATGCTATTGACCGGGCAAAGCTCTATTCGCGAAGTTATACTTTTCCCTCAATTAAAAACAAAAGAGCAAAAGTAAAAATGCAAAATGACAAGGCAAAATATGACAAATCCTAAGCACGAAATCCTAAATTCTAAACAATATCAAATAACCAAAATGCAAATGACCAAAATAATTTTTAGTATTTCGTTTAGACATTTGGATTTGTTTAGGATTTAGAGCTTAAATATTAGAAATGGCAGAGAAGGAAAGATGTATTTTTGCATTTTAAATTGTAATTTTGATTTTTTATCTTTGAACTTTGATATTATCTTGCCGAAGACAAATGCTGGATATTAAACTTATTCGTGAGAACCCTGAACTTGTTCGCCAGGCATTGGAGAAAAGGGGCGATACTTATGGCTTAGAGAATATCCTTGAAGCTGATGAGCATTACCGCCGCTTGCTTCGGCAGGTAGAACTGCTCCGCAGTCAACATAACCAGGTAAGCAAACAACTAGGCAAAGCTAAGGAGAAATCACCTGAGCTTATCGCTGAGATGCGTGAGCTAGGAGAGCAAATATCTGTTTTGCAGGAAGAAACCAGCCAGATTAAGAGCAACCTTGAATCCTTACTGCTAGAGCTGCCAAATGTCCCTCATCCTAGCGTGCCTTTAGGAAAAACCACGAGCGACAATGTTATGGTACGCACCTGGGGTGAGCCAAGGGAATTTTCCTTCAAGCTATTGCCTCACTGGGAGTTAGGTGAAAAACTGGGCATAATAGATTTTTACAGGGGTGTAAAGCTCTCAGGGACTCGATTCTATGTTCTCGCAGGGTTGGGAGCACATCTGCAGCGAGCGCTCATCTCCTTTATGCTTGACCTGCATGTAACTGAGCATGGCTATAAAGAAATTTACCCTCCCTTTATGGTAAAACGAGAATGCATGGTAGGCTCAGGAAACCTGCCTAAATTCAGCGACAATCTATACCATGATGACGAAGATGATTTCTGGTTCATACCCACAGCAGAGGTGCCATTAACCAATCTGCATCGTGATGAGATACTAGATGTTGGGGTCTTGCCTCTTTACTATGTTGCTTGCAGTGCTTGCTTCCGCCGGGAGAAGATGGCTGCTGGAAAAGATACCCGGGGTATCAAGAGAGGGCATCAGTTTGATAAAGTGGAGCTTTATAAGCTTACTGAGCCTGAAAAATCTGATGAGGAATTGGAAAGGCTGGTAGCTGACGCTGAGGATGTGTGTCGTAGACTAGCTATACCTTACCGCGTAATACAATTATGCACTGGCGACCTTGGTTTTGCTGCCTGTAAAACATATGATATTGAAATGTGGTCTCCAGGTTGTGCTGAGTGGCTTGAGGTCAGCTCCTGCAGCAATTGCAGTGACTTTCAGGCCAGGCGAGCCAATATTCGATACCGCCCTGAGCCAGGCGACAAACCACGCTTTGTTCACACGCTTAATGGTTCAGGTTTAGCTTTACCACGAGTCCTTATCGCTGTGCTTGAGAATTACCAGCAACCCGATGGCACTGTATTAGTGCCTGAAGTGCTGCAGCCTTACCTACATATAAATGCAATCCAAAATTAATACCCCTGAGGAGAAATTGAAATAGACATACTGAAATTCCTGCAAAGCAACGTAAAGCGTGCAATGGGGTGCACTGAAGTAGTAGCAATAGGATTGGCTACATCAGTAGCATATAATGCCTTGTTTGGCAACTACCCAGTGCATTTAGGTCTGGGCACAAATGAGAATGTGCCCTTACCCGATATTAAAAATGTAAGGAAAATAACGATCACGGTGGATAAAAATGTCTTTAAAAATGCCTATGGAGTTGCCATACCTAAAACTAATGGGCGAAGGGGAATTAAGCTTGCGGCGGCCTTGGGGGTATTCACAAACCTAAACAAAAATGCCACCCTAAAGAAGCAGGAATATTTAAATATTCTCGACCAAATAAATTCTTCTATGCTAGAAAAGGCAAATATCTTGGCAAGCAAAGTAGAAATTGGGCGGGTGGACATCTCCAAAAAGACAACACATATCGATATCTCTGCTGAACTTACTTGCCTTAAAGATGAAACAGAAACAGTAGCAAGGACAAGAATATACGGAGCTCATGACAATATAGTCTTAATACAAATAAACGGCGAAAAAATATATGAAAAAAGCGTTGGTGGAGAAGCCGAGAGTAAGAAAGAAAAGTTACCAGACAATATGGCTGAAATTCTCACACTTATCGAAACTATAGGCGCTAAGGAAAGGAAAGAGCTGAGAAAAACGAGAGACATGAATAAGAACCTAGCAAAAGAGGGAAAAGACAAGCAGTACGGCATAGGGATAGTAAGAATTCTAGAGAGTTTGATTCAAAATGGCATGTTGTCAAATGACTTAATAGCAAATATCAAACTGGAAGTTGCTGCCGCGGGTGAGGCAAGGATGGGAGGTGCTCCAAAACCGGCGATGAGCACATCAGGATCAGGAAATATGGGCATCACTGCCACGATTCCCATCATTGTCGCCGCCGATAGGCTGAATATCGCAGAAGATAGGCTTCTAAAGTCTATCTTGCTGTCACACATTGTTACCAGGATTGTATCCGACTATGTAGGTGATTTGTCTGCGCTATGCGGTTGTTTCAATAAATCAGCTATTGGAGCAGCGGCAGGGCTCACATATCTCCTGGGAGGCAAAGAAAGGGAAATAAACAATGCCATTAATGCTGCAGCATCAAATATGACAGGCGTCATATGCGATGGAGCTAAGTACGGTTGCACATTAAAAGCCATGACAGCAGCGGGCATTGCTATAGAAAGTGCCTTAATGAGTGTAAGTGGAATAAAAAAGATACCATCAGACGGGGTTGTGGATGAAAAAGCGGAAGACACTGTAAAGAATATAGGCATTATTTCACACTCTATGGCTCAAACGGATATGGCAATCGTAAAAATGATACAGAGTCGAGTGGCTTGAGGTCAGCTCCTTAGAAAACAATTAAGGCTGTGATGTCCATTATATTGGTCCCGCTGGGCCCAGTTACCACTAGATCCCTAAGCTCCTTAAAGAAATGGTAAGAGTCGTTGTTCTCCAGGTAAGAGGCAGGCTCCAAGCCAAGTTCCCTCGCCCTCTGGAGTGTGAATCCATCCGCTATCGCTCCAGCAGCATCTGTGGGACCATCTATTCCATCCGTGCCGAAGGATACGATAGCTGCGTTCTCCAAACCCGCTAAACCTACTACAGCGCTAAGCACGAGTTCTTGATTTCGACCTCCCAGGCCCTTGCCCCTCACAGTCACCGTAGTCTCGCCTCCTGAAAGCAAAAGGCCAGGCATTGGAATTGGCTTCCCCACCTGGTATACTTCTTTCGCCACATTGGCTAAGTCCTCTCCAACCTGACGCGCCTCACCTTGCATCGTAGTGGTTAAAACATAGACATTGAGATTGTGAATTCTTCCGACTTCTGCAGCCATTTCGAGAGCATCTGCATTACTGGCTATAATCTTGTAGTAGGCATTCCGGAAACATTCCTCTCCGATTTTGGGTGTCTCAGGTATTATACCCTTTACCCCATTTCTCACGCGGGCAATGACGTTTGGCGGCATCTTTTCCACCAGTTTATATTTTTCAAACACAGAAAGAACATACTGGTAAGTGGTTAAATCCCAGTAAGTCGGTCCACTTGCAATCGTGTCTAGGCTATCCCCAACTACATCAGAGATGAGCAGAGTAACGATTCTTGCCGGATAAGCCGCCCTGGCTAGTTGCCCCCCTTTAAAAGCAGACAGGTGTTTTCTGGTTGCATTAAACTCTTGGATGGTGGCACCGCTGTTTAACAAAAGTTGTGTGGCCTCCTGCAACTCGCTAAGTTCTATACCCTCCGTGGGGAGAGGCATGAGCGCCGAACCACCGCCGCTGACCAAACATATCACCAGGTCTTGAGAACCGAGTCCGCTAACGAGCTTTAGCATCTGTCTGGAACCTTCCATACCAGACTCACTGGGAATAGGATGTCCTGCCTCCACGAATTTGATTTTATGCGCTGCCTTCTTTGGTGCCGTGCCCTCAAGAATGTTTACTGTCCCTTCTGTAAGTCGGTCTCCCAAGATCTGCTCCAGCGTTAGCGCCATCGCTGCACCGGCTTTCCCTCCCCCCACCGCTACGATTCTCCCCACCCCATTAAGGTCAACTTCATAATCCCCAACCTTAAGCTTAGCTGCTTCAACTTTCACCCACTTTCGCATGTTAGAAGCAGGGTCTCCTGCCTTGATGGCACTATCTACTAACTCAACTAGGATTCTTCTAGCCTTACTGAGTATCGGGGTTCGAGCATTTTGAACTAGTATTTCAGCGTTTTTTACTAGCATTTATCTTCACTTCACATCAATGCTTCGATACATCTTTCAATATACATTAAATAGTGCCATTTTCCTAGCTCTTAGCTATTGTAAGTAAGCTTATTTTTTACTTTAATATCTCTACAAAAAAGAGGGCGATAAACTCGTAAAGAGTTTATAAAAAGAATTAACAAAAGCAGTCTACCCACATTGTTAGCCAAAGGCTAAGCAAAGGAAAAAAATAGACAAAAGACATAAAAAGGGTCTACTTATAAAGCTTTATGACCTTCAGCTAATGGCATTCTCAATGAGTTCGATGCGTTTGGTTTTACCGCTTTGGTCAACCTCTACGGCTACAACATCTATACGCCATGAAGAAGGCGGTTTTTGGTGGGTGGTTATGTAGGTTAAGGCTGAAGCGATTAGTTTTTTCTTTTTAGACGGGGTTATTGATTCTTCAGGAGTACCGAAGTCCAAATTACTTTTAGTACGAACTTCGACAAAGACAAGGTAGTCTTTTTGCCGGGCGATGATATCAATTTCTCCCGCACGGCAGTGAAAATTTGTCTCCCGAATATGGTAGCCTCTCTTTTTGAGAAATTTCTGGGCTAACTTCTCCCCTAGCTTGCCCACTTCCTGGCGATTCCTCTTTATTTGAGATTGCTTTTCACCCCTGAAAATTCTACGAATTTTTAGAAAACCCATTTACTTAGCTCGCAAGCATAGTCTTGATGGGAGCAAAGGATAGACGATGAACTGGTGAAGGTCCTAATTGTTGCAAGCGGGAAACATGCCCTGGTGTTCCGTAACCTTTATGTTTAGCAAACCCGTAACCAGAATAAATCTTATCCAGCTCCTCCATTATATGGTCTCTGGTGACTTTAGCCACAATAGAAGCACAGGCAATAGAAAGGCATAACCTGTCACCTTTGGTTATTCCTTCTTGAGGTATGGGACAGTGAGGCAAAGTCAATCTATCGATAAGGAGGAAATGCGGCTGCTGGGGCAATTTTTCTACAGCTTGCTTCATAGCTAGCTGAGTGGCCTTAAGTATATTTATGTCATCGATTACTTGAGGTGAAACAATACCAACACCTACAGCCACAACCTCTTTCTGTATTAAGTGGAAAAGAGATTCACGCTTCTTTGCACTTAACTCTTTGCTATCCCGAACTAGCTTAAACCAAGGAGGATGACCAGAGCAGGGCAAAATAACGGCAGCAGCCACTACTGGGCCAGCAAGAGCCCCGCGGCCAGCTTCATCAATGCCGGCGATAAGCTCATAGCCCTGTAATTTAAGCTTACTTTCTTGGTCAAGATTCGGTGGCTGCGACATATTCCTCCCAAAGTTAAAAGTCAAACGTCAAAAGTCAAAATGACAACTCAGAAAGCAAAAATTCTGTATTTTTGCATTTTGCATTTTAATTTTTCCCATTTGATATTGTGCCACCACCTAGTACCTCAGCACCTTTATAGAATACAATAGCCTGTCCTGGGGTAAGCGCCCATTGCGGCTGTGAAAAGCAGATATCATAGATTGCTTCCCCTTCACGGAGTTTACTTTGAGCGAGATTCTTCGGTCGCTTCTCTCCCTCAGAATGACAACTGTCCTTTGTCACCCTGAGCGAAGTGAAGGGTCTTTGAGATTCTTCGCTACACTCAGAATGACAGAAGGCGAAGAGGGCAGAATGACAAAAGGCGAAGGGTTCAGGGTCGCAATGACAGGTGAGAAATAGTGTGGCTTCTGCCTCTTTTGATTTATAGCGTATTTTAGCGGTCACAGCTATAGGCTCAGATGGTGATTCGCCTGCCACCCAGTTTAGATTTTTAGCAGCAACTTTCCGACTGTAGAGATCCTTCGCTTCGCTCAGGATGACTCTATTATTCTGCCGGTCTATTCTAGTTACATAAAGGGGCTTACCTGAAGCCAGTCCTAAACCGTGCCTTTGCCCAATAGTGTAGAAAGCTATTCCTTGATGATGACCTAATATTGTCCCTTGGGTATCTGCAATGTCTCCAGGCGTACTCGAAAAGCGCTGGCTGAGAAAAGCGTGGTAATTCTTTTGAGAAATAAAGCAAAGATCCTGGCTAGACTTAATCGCCGTGGGTAGTCCCCTTTGTTTCGCTATCCGCTTAACCTCGGCTTTGGTATAGCTGCCTAGAGGAAACAAAAGAGAGCTGAGCCTCCCTTGATTTAAGGTATAAAGAAAGTAAGATTGGTCTTTACTGGTATCTTTTGCTTTAAGCAGGTGATAGCCATCATCAGACTTCTCAATCCTGGCATAATGGCCTGTAGCCAAGTAATCAGCGCCCAAGGAGAGAGCCTTATCTAACAGGAAGCTAAACTTTATATGCTGATTACAGGCAATACAGGGGTTAGGAGTCCGCCCTTTCTTATACTCCTGACAAAAATAGTCAATTACATAGCGTTCAAATTCCTTTTGTAAATCAACCCCGTAGAAGGGAATGCCTAGAATACGGCAGACCTGCTCAGCCTGACGCTGAAAGCTGTTAAGAGAATTCCACAGACACATATGAGCCCCCATAACTTCATAGCCAGCTTCCTTGAGTAGCAAGGCAGCTACAGAGGAATCCAATCC
The DNA here is from genome assembly GCA_030605665.1 of Dehalococcoidia bacterium. The sequence continues at coordinate 34,661 of JAUWHW010000067.1, forward strand.
ACCACTTAATGCTATGGCTACTCTTCCTTTAGTCATAGACTATATAAGTATATCGCACAAAGTAGAGCGTAGCGAGATTGCTTCGTCGCCTTCGGCTCCGCGCAATGACATTTGAAGGAATTGCTCAGAATGCTAAGTCGGGTAATAGTTGACTCACCCTTTCCCAGACAATTTCGCTGATTTTCCTTTTAGGCAGTGTAGCATCTATTACTAACCAATGGTCTGGATCAGCTGCCGCCAGCCTGTGGTATCCTTCCCTTACTCGGCGATGGAAGGACAATTCCTCCAGTTCAAAACGATCTTTTAAATTACGCTTCCGCATTAATCCTTGCTCAGGCGGTAAGTCCAAAAGGATAACAATATCTGGCTTGAGATTTTGTGTTGCCAGGCTATTAACCATTTCTACAGTAGGTAAATTAAGCCCACGCCCATAGCCTTGATACACAAGAGTAGAATAGCTAAAGCGGTCGCAGATAACTATCTTGTCTTCTTGTAAAGCGGGTTGGATTACCTCAGTTACCAATTGGGCACGGGAAGCTACAAAAAGGAGCAATTCAGCCTCAGATGAAATGGGACTTTTTCCTTTCCTCTTGAGCACTCTTCTTATCTTATAACCTAAAGTAGTACCACCGGGTTCATGTGTCAGTATTGCAGGAATATTCTCCTGACATAATCTGCGCCATAAAGCCCTGGCCTGGGTGCTTTTGCCACAGCCCTCACCACCTTCAAATGTGATAAATAGGCTCAAGGATTATTCCAATTCTCCTTACTGGAATTAAGATTGTGATGTCTGGTCAGCAGATGTTGCAGATGACGAATATAGCTGGATTCAGAGGCAACAGGATAAACAGTATCCAGACACTGCCTCATCTGAGCAATGTTATTACTTTTGAGGACATAGATTGGTATGCTGAGTGCCTCAGCATCTCTTATCTTCTGCGGCTTACGGCGGTAATAGCTCCGTGTAGTAACAAAAAGGTCAACTTGCTTAATATCGGTGATGATTTTCAAATTCCTTTGCTTTTCCACGGCCACTTGTTCCAACCGGGAACGATTGACACCAAAGAGATAAAATCGTAGTGGTTTTTCCTCCAGTTCTTCCGCTGCGCTCAGGACAAGCTTTTGGTTGCTTCCTAGCCTGGAAGGTGGTGCCATCTCCTCCCTTCTTACCTCCCCATTTTCGCCCATACAGCGAAGCTCCGCTTGGATAGATTGCTGGTGTAAAGTGGCATCTACAGCATCAATTACTTTGGGATGAACAACCACCTTGTAATAGTCCATAATTTCAACTACCACATCAAAGGTAGGTGGCGCTTTGCGCTCCAAAACAGACTTCTGTGTGTGACGCCGCCTGGCCTCTTCATCACCTAAGGTAACCGTCTGAATACCACCAACGAGGTCGGACAAAGTAGGATTCATTATTAAATTTTCCAAGGTGTTTCCATGTGCTGTGCCTACCAGTTGCACTCCGCGCTCGGCAATAGTTCGAGCTGCCTGAGCTTCAAGCTCGGTGCCTATTTCGTCAATAATGATGACCTCAGGCATGTGATTTTCTACCGCTTCAATCATTACTGCATGCTGCTTAGCAGGAGTGGCCACCTGCATTCGTCGTGCGTGCCCGATAGCAGGATGAGGAATATCACCATCCCCAGCGATTTCATTGGAGGTATCAATTACAATAACGCGTTTTTTGAAGTCTTCAGCCAATACTCGGGCTACTTCCCGCAACATGGTCGTTTTACCCACGCCAGGTGGTCCCAAAAGTAAAACATTCTGGCCCGGTTCGATAAGGTCTTGAATCATTCTTACACTGCCAAACACAGCTCTGCCCACACGGCAGGTCAAGCCGACTATATGACCATTCCTATTCCGTATGGCTGAAATACGATGAAGAGTGCGCTCGATTCCAGCACGATTGTCCCCGGTGAATTCGCCAACGCGGGATACCACGTAGTTGATATCATTGCAGTCAACTTCACTGGAATTAAGCACTAACTCTCGGTGGAGGAAGCGAACTTCAGGAGGACGCCCCAGATCTAAGATTACCTCTAATAGGTCACTGCAATCAGGTTGCTGGTAAAGTAAATCATGGATATGAGGAGGTAAGACATCGAACAAAACAGCCAGCTCTTTACTAACTACCTTTTGCATGCTGTAATAAGGTTATTCTCCCTTACCAACCCCTGGTAGCTAGCAACTCCTGCTGAGGTATAGTTTTTATATCTAAACCGGGCATGGCAGCTCCTAGACCTTTAGATACCTCAGCAATAATAGCAGGGTCTTGATAATGAGTAGTAGCTTCGACAACAGCTTTCGCTATAGCAGGGGGGTCGCTGGACTTAAAAATGCCTGAGCCAACAAACACACCCTCAGCACCCAGTTGCATCATTAAAGCAGCATCGGCTGGTGTAGCTACACCGCCAGCAGCGAAGTTCACCACGGGCAACTTTCCTGTGTTATGTACCTCCATCACTAACTCCAGAGGAGCACCAAGATTTTTTGCCTCAGCCACCAATTCCTCTACAGGTAAAGCCCGAAGTCTGCGAATCCCATCCTGGACAGCCCGCATGTGCCTCACAGCTTCAACAATATTTCCCGTTCCAGCTTCACCCTTTGTCCGAATCATAGCTGCCCCCTCAGCAATGCGACGCAGCGCTTCGCCCAAATCACGGCAGCCACAAACGAAAGGAACTTTGAAATCGTGTTTCCAGACATGATGGCTTTCGTCAGCAGGAGTAAGTACTTCAGACTCATCAATAAAATCAACCCCCAATGCCTCCAGCACCTGGGCTTCAACAAAGTGCCCGATACGGCATTTTGCCATCACTGGTATGCTTACTGCTTTCATTATGGCTGAAATTATAGTTGGGTCGGCCATGCGAGCCACTCCGCCAGCAGCGCGAATATCTGCTGGCACTCGCTCCAATGCCATAACAGCGCAGGCACCAGCATCCTCAGCGATTTTGGCTTGCTCCGGGGTGACCACATCCATAATTACGTCACCCTTCAGCATCTGAGCCAATCCAGTTTTAGTTTTCCAGGTACCCTTCTCCATAGTAGGGAGATTGTAGAATAAGCATAGGGAAAAATCAAATCAAAAAGGATTAAGGACTTCCCCTTACTTGGTTAATCTCCTTCTCTACCTCCTTTAATTCCTCCTCCAGTTCCTTCTTATATTCTTGAAGCATATCAAGGTACTCTTCCTTACCTGGGAACGGTCTGGGCCCATGGAAGTAGAAACCAAAGGGGGGAATCCCAAAGTAAAATCTCCAGGACCTTCTGCGCCACATCTCTATTCACCTCCTAAATTGGGCGTCGCACTGGTATACCGGGACGACGCGGATATTTCTCTGGCGAAGGATATATTTTATCAATAATTACTAAATAGCGCTCATCACTGAGCTCTTCTAGCTCTATTCTCCTTGCTTGGTCTAACTTGCCTCCCAAAGCCTCAATAGCTTTGCTGGCCCTGTTTATTTCCTGCTCCACCTCTCCCTTCTTTTGAGCCACAAATTTCCCGCC
>JAUWHW010000017.1 GCA_030605665.1 Dehalococcoidia bacterium
AGGAGCTGGGCAAAATGCATCGCCTGCGGATATAGAGTAAAACTATCTGAGTTAGAGCCAGATAGACGATATGAAAATGCAGTTACTAGTTGATTTGAGAGCTAAAAGATGAAAAAGGTAGGCATAGGTATAGCTTGTGCCATATTTTGGGTGATGGCTATATTGCCAATTCTTCTCCTCGGGGAGTATGAGTGGCCAGACTGGTTTGGTTACTTGAATATGGCTTGTTGGGCCGGTGGCATAGGGACTAGTATAGCTTTACTTGTTATGACAACTAAAAGGATGAAAGTGGGAGGTATAGCTTGTGGTATATTTTGGGTGATGGCTATATTGCCAATTATTAAGTGGGGGTGGGCATATATGCCAGACTGGATTGCTTATTTAGATATGGCTGGTTGGATGGGTGGCATAGGGACTAGTATAGCTTTAATTGCTATGGCAATTAAGCGGAGGAAAGGCAGGAAATAAAAGTGAAAATCTTAGTTGTTAATGGACCGAACTTAAACATGCTGGGTAAACGAGACAAGGAAACATATGGAGAAAAGACTTTAGCCGAAATCGATTCTCTAATGAGGGAGCAAGGTGAAACATTAAATGTGGAAGTGGTGACCTTCCAGTCCAATAGCGAAGGCGCCCTTATAGATTTTATTCAACAACAAGCAGATTCAACCGATGGCATAATTATTAACCCCGGGGCTCTTACTCACTATGGTCTTTCACTATGCGATGCTTTAGCTGATACCAAGCTGCCAATAATTGAAGTTCATTTATCTAATATTTACGCTCGGGAGGAGTGGAGAGCTAAATCTGTAATAGCTCCCATCGCCAAGGGACAAATCAGTGGATTGGGCTGGAGGGGATATATCGCTGCCTTGCGAACTTTAGTAGCTGAACTAAAGGGAGAAAAGTGGGTATAAACCGACTGCAGAAGCTGCGACCTACGATTGCCGAAAAGGGCTTGGATGTCCTTTTAGTTTCCTTGCCTGAGAGCTACCGTTACCTTTCTGGATTTACCGGCTCCTCGGGATGGCTGCTTATCTCAGATAGCCATGCCATTCTAACTACCGACTCTCGCTATACAGAACAAGCTAAACGAGAGACACGGGATTTTGAGGTCATACAAATTAGAGGAGAATTAGATAACTGGCTTCCTGAGTTGGCATCTGATTTGCGATGGCATAAATTAGGCTTTGAGGCGAATCACCTTTCGTTCGCTGCTCATCATAAGCTCAGCGAAACCATAAAGGCAAAGCAACTTAACCTAGCGCTTGTTCCTACCACTAACTTAGTGGAGCGCCTCCGCTCTATAAAGGAACCGGGAGAGCTGGAGCTTATCACAAAAGCAGTAGAGCTAATCGACGCTGCTTTTGAACAGGCAAGAGCGATAATTCATCCAGGTATAACAGAAAAAGAAGCAGCTTGGGAGATTGAGAAGTTCCTGCGGCAGAATGGAAGTGAGGGAGTAGCTTTTGACCCTATAGTAGCCTCAGGCCCCAATTCAGCTTTACCTCACGCCAAGCCCACAGAAAGAATAATACACACTGGCGAAGCAGTGCTAATTGATATGGGAGCCAAAATTGGTGGTTACTGTAGCGATTTTAGCCGCACATTATGCCTAGGTAAAGCTCTGATAGCTGACAGCTTTCAGCTATCAGCTATTTATAATGTCGTTTTGGAAGCACAACTCGCAGCTATAGATAGAATCGAATCAGGCATGACTGCCGCTGAAGCAGACAGGCTAGCTCGGAGCATTGTTGAGCAAGCTGGCTACGGAGATGTCTTTGGACACGGTCTGGGACACGGCATTGGGATAGCAGTACACGAGCTTCCTGTGCTTAGTTCCAGCTCCTCAAATTTGCTCGCCGATGGCATGGTTTTTACCATAGAACCTGGAATTTACATCACCGGATTAGGTGGTGTTAGAATTGAGGATATGGTGACTTTGGAGAAAGGCAGAGCTAAAGTGCTCACCAGGTCAGAGAAAGCATTACAGCATGCCACGTGAATTAATAAGTAACGAGATTGCTTCGTCGCTTGCGCTCCTCGCAAAGACAGCCTTTTGTCATTGCGAGCCCTTCGCCTCCTGTCATTCTGAGGGAGAGAAGTGACCGAAGAATCTCCTCTTCGCTTCGCTCGGAGCTTCGGCTCATCAGGACAGGCTCCGCGAAGCAATCTGATGGCTGAATTCTTACACAGAAAGGAGACTATTCTATGATTGATGCTGGTGAATTGAGAAAGGGAAGCGCTATAGAGCTAGATGGGAAAATATATCAAATTACTGACTATCACCATATCAAGATAGGGCGAGGGTCAGCCCAGATCCGATTACGGCTTTGCGATATTCGTAGCAACAATATTACTGAACGCTCTTTTCAGGCCAGCGACAAATTTACACCAGCTTTTCTGGAGCACCGCTCAGTCCAATACCTATATAGCGATAGCAGCCTGTATTACTTTATGGATAACAAGAGCTACGAACAACTAGCACTGACAGCTAACCAAATTGGGGAGGCAATAAACTACCTGAAAGAAGGACTAAATCTGGAGATTTTAACTCACAAAGGTGAGGCGGTAAGCATAGAGCTGCCTACTGCTGTGGAGCTTCAGGTAACAGAGACAGAGCCTGGCTTCAAAGGAGATACGGCAACCGGAGGTAATAAACCCGCCAAGGTAGAAACCGGCATTACTATTCAGGTCCCCCTTTTTATCACCATGGGGGATATCATTAAAGTTGATACCCGCAACGCGGGATATCTAGAAAAGGCAAGTTGATAAAAGCCGATTTACATGTTCATACCTGCTACTCTATGGATTGTGGTACATCTTTAGAAGAGATAGTTAACCACTGCCTTAAAATAGGTATAAATTGCATTGCCGTAGTCGACCATAACACCATCGCTGGCGCCTTAAGGTTAAAAGAAATTGCCCCCTTCAAGGTAATCATTGCTGAGGAAATCCGAACACCTATAGGCGAATTGATGGGGTTGTTTCTCAGTGAAGAAGTCCCCCGGGGATTATCTGCTGAGGAAACAATAGCTCAGGTCAAAAGCCAGGGCGGGCTGGTTGGTATCCCTCATCCATTTGGGAGGTCACCTCTACAAAACTCTAAAAAACTATTAACAGAAGAGGTTTTATCACAGGTGGATATCATCGAGGTTTTTAATTCGCGCTCCCCATTTCCAGGTAGCTCTGCTAAAGTTCAAGAATTAGCCCTGAAGTACAGGCTGGCTACTAGCGCTGGAAGCGATGCTCACACTTCAGGCGAAATTGGCAAGGCTTACGTGGAAATGCCTGATTTCAACAGTCCAAGCGATTTCTTAGTTAGTTTATCTCAAGGCAGGATATTTGGGAGTAGATCCAGTCCCTTAGTTCACCTTGTCACTACTTGGACAAAAGTAAGAAAACAACTTTACCCAAGGGGTAAAACTAGCTCTTGCTAAACATTGGTTGGTTTTCCACAGGCAGAGATGAAGCTGCACGACAGCTTTTGCAAGCGGTGCAAGAAAGTATCTCCACTGGTGAAATAAAGGGGAAGATTAACTTTGTTTTCAGTAATCGGGAACCAGGTGAGTCGCAAGAAAGCGACTTATTCTTTGAGTTAGTTCACGGCTATGGCATCCCCCTTATCTACTTTTCTTATAGGAAATTCAAGTCGAGATTGCTTCGCGGAGCCTGTCCTGAGCGAGATTCTTCAGTCGCTTCTCTCCCTCAGAATGACAAAAAGCGAAGGGCTCGCAATGACATCTTTCTGACAGAAAAGAGTAAGGACTGGCGTATCAAATATGATAGAGAGGTAAATAGGAGAATTGAAAGGTTTAATCCTGACCTTTGTGTCCTGGCTGGCTATATGCTTATTATAGGTGAAGAGCTATGCCAGAAATATAATATAATTAACCTTCACCCAGCCCCCCCTGGTGGACCTGTAGGAAGCTGGCAAGAGGTAATATGGAAGTTGATAGAAAGTAAGGCCGAGGAGGCTGGGGCAATGATGCACTTAGTGACTCCCGAATTAGATAGAGGGCCAGTGCTTAGTTATTGCCTTTTTCCTATCAACCGCAAACCCTTTGACCAATATTGGCAAAAAGAGGATAAAGAACCACTGTTTAAGCTTATTCGTCAACACGAGCTTGGCCGAGAGTTCCCCCTCATCATTTCCACTCTTAAAGCTCTGAGCCGAGGGGAAATAGCTGTACAAAATGGCAAGGTACTTAATGCTCAAGGAAATATCATCCAGGGATATGATCTCACAGAGAAAATAAATCGGGCGGTGAAGGGGAACTTAACATGAACTTAATATGCTTTGACCTCGAAGGCCCTTTAGCCCCCCAGGATAATGCTTATGAGTTAATGAAGCTACTCCCCAACGGTGGTAAGATTTTCGAAGTCATTAGCAGGTACGATGATTTATTGACCCTGGAAGGCAGAGAAGGCTATGCGCCAGGAGATACCTTAGCTCTTATCACTCCCTTCCTAGCCCGTCATGGGATAAAGGAAGGACAAATCGCCACTATGGGACAGGAGGCTAAATTGACCCCGGGCGCCTCTGAATTGATCTCCAAAGTCAAATCTCGAGGCTGGCAAATATTTTGTATTAGCACCAGTTATGAGCAATATGCACTTGGCATCGCACAAAGGCTAGGAATTCCAGCTCAAAATGTAGCCTGCACCTCCTTCCCCTTAGACCAAATTTCCCATCTACTAAACCAGGATGATTTTACTTTGTTAAAGCGGGCAGAACAGGAATTTATAACCTTCACTCCTCAGCTAGATGATGCCAGGATAAAACAAGTCCTGGACCATTTCTACTGGCAAGAGCTGCCCAGGACAAGTTCAGGGAGAATTATAAATAAAATTAAACCCGTGGGTGGAAAGCGCAAGCTAGAGGCATTGAGAGGCTTCGCCACAAAGACAGGAAAGCCGCTCTCCTACTGGATAGTAGTAGGAGATAGCATCACCGACTTCAAAATGCTTCAAGCTGTGGCTAAGGCTGGCGGATTAGCCATCGCCTTCAATGCTAACGAGTATGCCCTGCCTTACTGTACCATAAGCCTAGCATCCACCAGCCTGGATGATTTATGGATAGCTTTAGAAGCTTGGGAAGAGGGTAAGAGACGGGCAGTGGAATTGACAGTTAAGGAAAAGGAAAGGATAGGCGGACAAGGTGATAGGGAGTACTTCCATTGGCTAGCTGAAACTGAAGATATATCCCGTCCTTTGGAAATTCACAGGAGGATTCGGCGCCTGGTCAGAGAGGAAGCTGCTAAACTGGGCTAATACTATAATGTCATTGCGAGCGAAACGAAGCAATCTCACCCCTTATTCAGGGTCTGCCATAGAGGTAATCGGCATAGGGGCAATTAATATTGATTGCTTATGTCAAGTAAAGGAACTCGTTACTGATGGTGAGACTGTAATGGAGCACATTAAAACAGCACCAGGTGGCTCGGCTGCCAACACTATTTATGGCTTAGCCAAATTGGGTATAAAGACAGGATTTATCGGCGCTATAGGCGATGATGAGGAGGGCAAGGCTTCTGTTCGAGACCTTGAGGCTGTAGGTGTGGATATCAACCAGATCCAAATTAAGAAAGGAGAGAAGACAGGCTACGCACTATGCCTTAGCGACAAGCTGGGCAGACGCTCCATCTATGTTCTGCCCGGAGCCAATAATCTGCTTGATTGGCAGGATATAAGCCTAACTTACTTAAACCAGGCTAAAATAGTTCACCTCTCCTCCTTTGTAGAGGATAAACAATTCAATATTCAGATTGAGCTAGTAGAAAAACTGTCAAACTCAGTTAAAATCAGCTTCGCTCCAGGAATGCTCTATGCCATCAAGGGAATAAAGGCTTTACTTCCATTATTGACCAGGACACATATCCTGTTCATTAATAGAGGGGAAATAGAACAGCTAACCGGCAAGGATTTCACCACCGGGGCAAAGGAATGTCTCGAAATAGGCTGCCAAATTGTCGTAGTCACCCTGGGCAAAGGATTAGCTTCGGAATCAGGCAAATTTTTCACCAGCTATATTTGCCTCGGGAAGGAAGAATATAAAATTGAATCTCGCTCTTGCCAGGCATTCCCCTTCCGTCATTGCGAGGAGCGGAGCGACGAAGCAATCCCAGGGGAGGCTCAGCCAGAAGCCACTGGAGCTGGCGATACCTATGCTTCTAGCTTCCTTTTTGGCTTCCTCAAAGGGGAAAACTTGCAGCAATGCGGGCAATTAGGAGACACAATGGCCCGCTACGCCATGAGCAAAGCAGGCGCCAGAGAAGGACTTCCTAGCCTAAATATCATTCTGGGCGAATAGCAGGCCCACGCAGCCCCCTCCCTACTCAGCAGGGGGCTGCGCTTCCCAACGAAGTTACTTCTTATGAGCTGCCCTCTGTCTTGAAAACCTTCTGGGCAAAGAGTATATAGAAGCCAAAGGAAAGCAACACTGCGGCATACCAAATAACGCCTCCAGGGAAGGGAAATCCGCCCCAGACTGTTATCTGGCCAGTGAGCCATGCAATGAGGTAACAGAGTGCCCAGGTAAGCACGAACGAAGCGTATGCCGCCTTGCTCCACCCTCTAGAGTACCAGCAGCCGTCCGGGCCGTAGGTATACAGTTTCTGTACATCATACTTTCTCTTCCGTACCACCCAGAAACTTCCAATCATGATACCAGCGATAGGGCCCAGTAATATGCCGTAGTTCGAGGCCCAAGCTGTTATGTAGTCAACAATGCCCGGGCCGCTCTGCACTGCCCACCAAGGTGCCACGAAAAAGGCGATGACCGCTGCTATGACCGTGGCACGCTTCCAAGAAACTTTTGTTCCCGTCATAAGTAAATCCATGAGCGGCGGAGCGTTTGCGATTATATCGGTTGACCAGGGTGCCAGAAAGCAAAAAACTAGACCGAGCATCACTGCCGGTATACCTGGGGCAAACGTCACTATAAGGTCCTGGGGTACTATATGCCCGGTTAGCGTCGCTGCCATATACCCTAGTGCTGTACCTGCTATTTGACAGATAACCAACCCCACAAAAACACCAATGGGAAGGGCGCTGGGCTTCTTTGGGTCTATACCCCTGGATAGGTCAGAGATATTCAGGGCAATAGTAGCCCACCAGTTTGTTTGAACAGCAAGGTAGATCAGGAAGCCCACGCTTAAATATCCGGCAGTGCTTACGAACAGGTTGGGTATATTTGCCGCAAATTGCGGGGTTCTTGTCAGCCAAATGACAAGCCACATGTAGTATATCAGCAGCAATGGACCTCCCCAAACAGCCACCCTACCTATCGCCTTGAGTCCATACCTCATCACAGCAATGAATGAGCCGCAGTAAAACACCAAGGCTATGGGGAGATATCGTATCGCCACTGACATGACCTGCTCTGCAGGTACCCCTCTAAGCCACACAACAATCATGGTTAGTGCAAGCGAGCCCACGTATGCCTCTATGCCAAACCATACCGTGCCAGCAATGCCTCTTAGCACCAGTGGCACACGCATACCCCTGAAGCCGAAGGATTCCCTGAGCTGTATGGGGTAGCTTACGGCATGCTTTACACCAACGCTGCCATTCAGCCACATCACTATACCGGCAGCAAGGTTCCCTATGAAGGCTCCAACAAGGACTTGCCATATACTTAGACCCATGGCTGCACCAATGGGACCCAGGAAAAACATGGGTATACAGGTATTCATGCTGAACATCATGAACGAGAAAGTCCCCACGCCATACCGCCTCTGATTTAGTGGGGTGGGCAAAAGGTCAGGGTTCTCCTTGTACCCCTTTGGGGTTACTTTAATTTCCTCTGCCATAATTTACCTCCTTTTTTTAGTAACAATTAAGACCCATTATCTCTGAGTACTTTGTGCTTTTTGTTAATTAGACAACAGCTTAGCCTCCTTTCTCTAAAGCCTTCATTTTAACGCAGTCCAGCACTGGGCATATATGTTTACAAAGTGAGCATCCGTCGCATTTCTCTTCATCCACCGTGGGTAATCTTTCTTCATCTAGCTTGATGGCATCGTAACCGGCGTCTCGGCAAGCTACATAGCATAAATCACATTTAATACACTTAGTTTTGTCAATCTCATAGACGACCTTATATGAAAAATCAAGGTCTGCCAGACCAGCATAGATCTTGGGTAGGGCTTGGCCTATGAGCTCCTTTACAGAGCCAATGCCCTTTTCATACAAATAATTAGACAACCCCAGCTTTAAATCTTCTACAATTCCATAACCACCACACATGACCGCCGTGCAGAGCTGCATTGTGGTTGCCCCGCAGAGGAGAAACTCAGCGGCATCTCTCCAGTTAGATATGCCACCTATAGCCGAAAGTGGCAGTTCGGTACTTTTAGCCAACTGTACTGCAATCCTCAAAGATATTGGTTTAACACAAGGACCAGAAATACCACCAAATGCAGAAAACCCATTAACAGACGGTTTTGGCTCCATGGTATCAAGG
>JAUWHW010000007.1 GCA_030605665.1 Dehalococcoidia bacterium
TCCCTTCAACGATAACACACGACCCCTCAGACTTGGCAAGATACAACTTCTTCTATGGTATGCCAGAAACATATCCCGAGAATGGGCTCAATATCATGAACGCCTTCTGGTTTACCTGGGAGTATCTTGGAGGGTTGCAGGGCTGGGGCTGGGATACACACCGAGTTTTAGCCGGCATGAATGCTACCTATTATCTAGCCCCTGAGGCGGCTACATACTATGGCGATTATATGCCTACCTATGGGGGCTGGGATGAGCCGCCATTTGGCCCTATACAGGAATGGCATGTGGGGCGTCATTACCCTTACCCACAAATACCTCCAGAAAAGGGGGAAACGGGAAATGTTACTCTTGGAGAGTTCCAGTTTGCACCTTATGTTCCCGGGCTCAGTGTCCGAGTGACACCGGGTGCAGGGCTTTCTACTGTTGACCTCACTGGTGAAATTTGGACTGGTCTCACCTGGCCACACGGGCAGTGGTCAACTAGTGGAAAACCAGTATCACCTTATCCTCCGAACAGAACCCCCCATTATAAGTTCTATGTTGATGGCATGGAGGTTGCCAGTGGCTCCTTAGGTCGCCCAGATGGCACTGGGTATGAGGGCTTATGGTGGGATGACGTATCAGAGTCGTGGGATGTGACTGGGGAGAGAGGCCTGCTTCAACTTCACATGCCCAGCCTGGCGACGATATCCAACTGGACAACCTACGAAGTGGATTTTGACTTAGCGAGTAACGTCAATATCCCGCCGCTTTTCGATAGCATTATCGTGCCTCCTAGCTACTCTCCCGGAGAAGACATCACCATAGAGCTTGTACCTGCGGACACGATCACCGATCTCACCTTGGAGTACAGCTTTGATAAGGGAATCAGTTGGCAGATGGCAGGGGAAACGGGCGAAGGGTACTTGATACCAACCGAGATGGCTGACGAACTCTCCATTCGTATATCTGGAACAGATGTCAACGGCAATTCAGTAATGTATGTTTCGGATGCTATATCCTTGTCAGGAGAGGTGAAACTGGAGGCGCCACAGTGTATTTCCGGGATTCCTGAATGGACAATAGACATTCCCGGTAGCCTGACAACGATAGAAGGAGAAGGCTTGAAAGGGCTTGCAGTTAGCATGTCTGATGGCGAGATTTTAACCTATACTTCACCTGATGAGGAGGGAGCTTTCGCCTTCGCTTATGAAGTATATGAATTACCTCAGGAGCTTACCATCGCCTCCCCAACTGCGGGGGTTTATGATTCCACAGCTATTTCTGTATCAGTCGAACTTGGCCCTATACCTCCAACGCTGGTTGCACCGGTGGATGGTTCGGTCATCCAGCCGGGAGAAATATTATTCCAGTGGAATGCTATACCGATAGCTGTGAACTACAGGATTCAGATTGACACCGTGGATACTTTCAATTCGCCTGACCTTATCTCAGAAACATTGGCTCCTACCAACTATACGACCACCTTGAGCTTGGGTACCTGGTACTGGCATGTGCTGGCCATAGATGGTGAGGGCAACGAAAGTGACTACTCTCCCACCTGGCATTTCAGCACTGCTGAACCAGTGGTTCAGGTAACTACTGACCCAGCTAGTGATTATGCACCGGGGATAACTCAAACCGCTGATGGCAAAATCTGGGTAGTGTGGCGTTCTGAGCGTTCGGGTAATGCTGACATCTGGTATAAGACCAGCTCTGATAGCGGTGCTAGTTGGTCTAGTGCTTCACAAGTAACCACTACTAGTCGGGATAGCTCCCCAGCGATAACTCAGACAAATAATAGCAAGGTATGGGTGGTGTGGCGGGCTTACCGCCTTGGAAACTCGGACATCTGGTATAAGACTAGCTCGGATGGCGGTGTTACCTGGTCTAGTGCCTCTCAAGTAACTACTGACCCAGCTAGTGATTATGCACCGGGGATAACTCAAACCGCTGATGGCAAAATCTGGGTAGTGTGGCGTTCTGAGCGTTCGGGTAATGCTGACATCTGGTATAAGACCAGCTCTGATGGCGGCGCCACCTGGTCTGGTGCTTCTCAAATAACCATATACTCCGGCGGTGATTACGAGCCAGCCATAATTCAGACTTCAGAAGGCGAGATATGGGTAGTATGGGAGAGATACGGGGATACATGGTACAAGACAAGCGATGATGGTGGCATCACTTGGTCAGAGGAGGCGGTCTTAGTCGAGCAGGCCTGTGGATCAGCCATTGCCCACACCTCCGACAATAAACTATGGCTGGCATGGGAGAGGAACAGGGACATCTGGTACCAGACGTCGAATGATAGCGGTGTCACCTGGTCTGAAGCATCCCAATTCACAAGATTTACTGGTTATGATAGCGCTCCAGCAGCCACTGCCCTATCCAGTGGGAAATTGGCAGTGGCGTGGCAATCCGACCGTGCTGTTAATAACGACATCTGGTATGGCGTTATCGACCTTATGGAAGATATAGACCCGCCACCTCACCTGCTTTACGCTCAAAATGAGCCACGCTACCCTGATACTGAGGATACCGTGACTGTGCTGGCATGGCCTACCGATGAGTCAGCGATACAGGATGTTCAGCTTGTGTGGTGGGTGGATGACACATTGCAAGATAATCTCACCATGTATGATGATGGGAATCACGGGGACTATAACGCTGGCGATGGTATCTACGGCATTCAGATTGGCCACTTCCCAACCGCTGGCACTGAGGTGGAATATCAGATACAGATAACGGATATTGATGACAATACAATTGTAGCTCCTCGATGGCGTTGCGCATTCGAAGTTATTGAACCCTTCGTAAAGATGGCTGACATCCTTCTGGTTGGCGACTATGCAAGTTGGGTTATTCCTTATTACACTGATGCGTTAGACACATCAGGTTATGTTTATGATGTGTGGGATGGTGACCTGCGAGGAAATATAGATGGTGAGACATTGGACCAATACTTGGATGGCGTCGTTATCTGGACTGACGATTATGTCTCCAGTGAGACCCAAGACAACCTGGTAAATTACCTTGACAATGGGGGGAAGCTGTTCATAAGTGGGCAGGACATTGGTTACTACACGGGTGGCTCTGCCTTCTACCAGGACTACCTTCATGCCCAGTATGTTCAGGATGACATCGAGCTTTATGCCTTGTTTGGTGTACCTGATGACCCTATAACTGATGGTCTTTATGTATCCATATCTGGTGGTGATGGGGCAAACAATCAATCTTCACCGAGTGAAATCGATGCTATATTGCCGGCGGTGAGCATTTTCACCTACGACCCTGAAGCCACCACGCCTTTAGTTGAGCCAAGTGTCCCTGAAGAAGAAGTGCAACCTGAGAGCGATGAGATGTTGCCCTCGTGGGAACGAGTAGAGAGACTTCGAGAAGAGATGCCAGTGAGAGACTCTTCAACAGAAAAGGGGGCTGGCACTGGAGCTATTATATCTAGTGGTAGTGGAGGGCTGCGAGTGGATACAGGGACTTATCAAGTAGTCTACTTTGCCTTTGGTTTTGAGGCTATAAATTCCGCCGTTGACAGAGCCACGGTAATGGAAAGGGTGCTCAGCTGGCTAGCACCGAACAATCCACCTAATGTACCCTCCAATCCCTCACCAGCAGACCATGCTATTGGCGTTTCCATCAATGCTGACCTGAGTTGGACTGGTGGCGACCCTGATGCTGGGGATACACTAACCTATGATGTCTACTTTGGCACTAGTGCAGCCCCACCTTTGGTCTCCAATGACCAGTCAGCAGCAACCTATGACCCAGGGACTCTAAATAGCAACACTAAATATTATTGGAAGATAGTGGCTACTGACAATCATGCCGCATCCGCAACTGGACCTGTGTGGGATTTCACCACTGGGCCTCCTGGAGGGCCGCAAGCAAATAGAACCCTGCCTGATTCTGCTCTGGTAAAAAACCAAGAGTTTGAGGTCGGCATTGACATATCGGGTGCTCTATTTGGGCGGGTAATCGAAACTTTGCCGGAGAACTTTGACTTCGTCACCACTGATACCGTTGATGTTCAGTGTGAAGTTGTCTCAGGGATGCCTGAGGGCGGTGTTACCGGTGAGATAATAGGCGACAGGGTGGCAAAGTTTACCTTCTTTGCCAGTTCGGCAACGGCCAGCAGCTTCAAATACTTTGTGACAGCGCCGGATAATGCGGTTACAGGTGCTGCATTTTCTGGTGTACTTCAGACTGGCCCCGAGGAGCAATACGCTGTTGGTGGCGATACTATTATAAATGTAGTTTGGGACCCCTGGATCTATGATGAAGATGATAGTGGCTACATTGAGATAGGCGAGCTTCTGGATGCCATCAGTGACTATATCGGTGGGGATATAACCATTAGCCAGTTGCTGGAGCTCATCAGCCTATACATAAATCACACCCCCAAGCCATAAAGCAGAGTTAAGGCAAGGGCTTATTAAGCCCCTCTCTCTGGTAGGCGTTGCATGTGAAGCAGCATTAGTCTGCAATAGTCCGCGCAAAATTTCTCCCGCTTTGGGGAGCTAGGGCTTTCGTCCTACGTGTCAAATCATTTAAGTAGCTAACCCAACTCGAAGTTGTTCTCAACACCAATGTGGTCTAGAATATGAAAAAGGTATGAGGATATTCTTGGTGCCAAAACTCAGGCTCATGCTAAAGAGAGAAAGCCGATGAATGCGATGTGTGGAGATGCATAATGCTTGCTATCATTTTACCCAAAAAGCTTGACGAGAAACTAAGGAGGAAAGCTGAGGAAGCAGGAGCCTTGCCTGAGGAATTAGGAGTTGAGCTAATTCGCAATAGCTTGCATGAAGAGCTGGACCCTGAGGAACTTATTGAACACTACCAAGCCCTGAGCGAGAAATACCTTGCTGAGGCAAAGGAATTTTTGAATAAGGGAGATCTTGTTCAAACTTCTGAAAAACTATGGGGTGCTACTTCACTAGCAGTCAAGATGGTAGCTGCTAAGAGGGGATTAAAATTGGAGAAGCACGGGAGCTTGTGGGATTTTATTAACACACTGGCGAAGGAAGGCAAAGATAAGGACTTCATCAAGCTTTTTCATGTAGCAAATGGCCTACATAAAAACTTCTATGAAAGTGAAATGGCTCCAGAAACTGTAGAAATTTCAGTGGAAGACGTTGAGAGGTTAATCGCTAAATTAAGGGGAATCTCATAACATAGGGAATTAAACCAGTGTAAAAAGCAACTGTGTCCGTTGCATAGCTACTTAGGGAAGCCAGCCGCAAAGGCGATTTCGACAATGATGGCGATATTGACATATTTGACTTTTGTCCTCTTTATTGCGGCTTATGGCTCGGAGCTAGGAGACGACAACCACAACCCTGCTGGAGACTTTGATGATAATGGTGTTATCAACATATTCGACTTTGTCCAGTTCGCCGCTGTTTATGGAACATAGCAGTGTAAGTGAGGCGAGCAATTCGTCTGCAAGTGCTACAATTAGGATTACCTGGAGAACTGCCTCTAATGAAGGAGGTTAAGAAGTGTCAAGGGCAAAATACCAAATAGAGGGGGTAACATGAAAAGAAGCTTACTAGGAATCTTGCTAGTTTTAGCGATGGTGCTAAGCCTTATGGGTATAAACGTAGTATCAGCAGATGTCTCTGGAGCTACAGATTTGAACCCTCAAAACGTGACTTTGATATGTATTGATGATGACTATGATGAAAATGACAATGGCTATCTTGACATTGGCGAGCTTCTGGATGTTATTGATGATTACATCAGTGGCACTATAACCATTAGCCAGCTACTTCAGGCTATCAGGAAATACATAGACCACACCCCCGTCATCGAGTGGAGTTAAGGTTGGGGTTTATTGAGTCCTTGCTTTTATAAGTGACTGTCTGCTGTGTCTGGCTACATACCTCCCCAGCATACACTCATAGCGTGCCTGTTCACGGACTGTTCACTGGGTAGCTGTAACTGTCCTGTGTATAGATTTATGTTGGCCATTCCTATACTATCTATTGGTAGTAGTAGGCTAGGCTAGCCTACATCATGCTACATAGAGAGGGGAGGGGGTATCTCCTGTCCTTACAGTGGGAGCTATGATGAAAGTTGTCTCTCCGACGAAAATATCAGTTTTTGTAAGTGGGAAAAGGATACTTGGCAAGAAATTCTTAAAATAGAGGACGATGTTTTAGAGCCGGGGCAACATTTCACAGGCACTGCACCCATTGCCGTTGATGAGCAATATATCTGGCAAATAGCTAGCGGCAGCCACTTGAGAATATTTGATAAAAACAGTGGGGAAAAGATTGGCTCATATCGCATAGTGCAAATAGAAGACGGGTCAATTACTTTTGGGGGAGCTGATTTCCCCATTGTAGATGGAGAAAACATTTATTTTTGTAATGCCCGTGGTGGGTTTGAGACTCCTGACCAACTTCAAATATGGGATAAAGAGTCTCTTTCGGCAAAGGTTATAAAGGAGTTTCAAGGTGATGAACAAGGCATGGTTGCTGATGATGAAAATCTATACATCGCAGCATCTCCCCACAGCTTAGTATTTACAAAGCAAGGAGATATGATTGCAAAGTTATTATCTTCATATAGTATAGGTGTAAGCAACAAACATATTTTTCTAGGCCAAGCATTTTTTGGAGAGGACGAAGTTCTTAGAGGGCGGATAGCTGTTTATGACAAAGAAACTTACACCTGCCTGAGATGGGTAGAATGTCCAGGTATTCCTCGTGAAATAATTTCTGATGAAGTGTGGCTTTATGCTATTACCGATTCAGATGAAACCGGACAAACATTGCTTATCTGGGACTTCACTGGAATTGCGGTACTATGGATCCCATGTGACCCCACGCCAGCAAACGATGCCTTTGCGGTTTCCATACCGGTCACCCTGAGTGTTCTAGCCAGCGACCCATGTGGTTATACGCTGACTGTTACCTTCTATGGTACCTCAGATGATAGCATTATTGGCACAGATACTGAGGTTCGCAGTGGCAGTAGAGCAGAGGTTACTTGGTCAGGACTCACCCCGAATACCATATATAGCTGGTATGCTAAGTCTTGCAATATGTGCTATTGCGCTACAAGCGCTACCTGGAGCTTCACCACCGTAGAGGAGTGGGTCCCCTGGCCCTGGTGGTTGTATGATGAAAATGACAGTGGCTACATTGAGATAGGCGAGCTTCTGGATGCCATCAGTGACTATATCGGTGGGGATATAACCATTAGCCAGTTGCTGGAGCTCATCAGCCTATACATAAATCACACCCCCAAGCCATAAAGCAGAGGAAGGGCTGCTAGATTAAGGTAACCAAGCCTTAGCCTGCTCACTAACACCTATGAACTTGATAAAGGTTGGAATCTGATTGGCTGGGTTGGTTGATAAAAGTTTGCAGGCACTGGCATGTAGACACTGGGCTAGATCCAGCGGAACTATTTTTCTTGGGGGCAGGCATAGCATAATTAGAGGCTCAAGTTATGTTAAGGGTGTGCCAGAGTTCGCTTACTTTAGCTTCAAGCTGGGGTATGCTTCCATCATTGTAGATTACGGCGTCAGCGTATTTCATCTTTTCCTCTGCTGGCATCTGCGATTTAAGCCTGGCCAATATCTGAGCTTGGCTTATTTCTTTGTGTTGGGTGAGCCTTTGGGTCACCATATCATCCGGGGCTACCACCAGCCAGACCTTATTTACCAGATTTGTCCACCCTGCTTCAAGGAGCAAAGTAGCTTCTACTACGATGGCTTTAGCTCCTTGGTGGCGATAAGTTTCAATTCTTTCCTGGGCCAAACGACGTGCTTCGGGGTGCACTATCTGGTTCAGTTGAGCTAGAGCATTGGGGTCAGCGAAAACTATTTGCCCTAATTCTTGGCGGTCAATTTCCCCATTAGCCTTAACTATATCTTTACCAAAGGCGTTGATTAGCTCTTTCCAGGTTTGACTATATAGTTTATAAGTCTCATGCGCCAATTTATCGGCATCAATGATGGTGGCGCCAAGCTTAGCCAGGATTTGGCATACTGTGCTTTTGCCACTGCCTATATTCCCAGTCACCCCGATGACAATCATTTCTCCTGAATTATAGTATGTGGCGTGAATTAGTGCACAGTGCCAGGATATTTCTGTAGTGCGACCCTTCAGGGTCGTGCTTATCTGGCGCGAGGCTAAAGCCTCGCACTACGGAGGCGGGGATAAACCCCGCCACTACAATTATGCACCTAAGGTTGGAGCTTGTCCCCGGTTCCCCCATGTCATCCTGAGCGAAGCGAAGGATCTCACCCACCGAGATTCTTCGGTCGTTTCACTCCCTCAGAATGACAATGAAAGGGCATGTCGCACAATGACAAGGGAGGGAAAAGAGGCGGGGATAAACCCCGCCACTACAATTATGGGCGTAGGGTTGGGGCTTGTCCCTGACCATTATGGTGCTATAATAATCCATAATGGAAAGGGAAGCGATACTTTATGAGAAACTGTCTGGGGGCAGGGTGAGGTGTAATGTTTGCCAGTGGCGCTGTCTGATTAATCCAGGAAAGCTAGGTCTTTGTCGCATGCGCAATAATCGAGATGGCACTTTGTATACCATGAATTATGCCGAAGTATCATCAGTAGCAGCAGATCCCATTGAAAAGAAGCCTCTATTCCACTTTTTCCCAGGGACCAATGCTTTTTCCTTGGGGACCTGGGGATGCAATTTTCACTGCCAGGATTGTCAAAATTGGGAGATTTCCTGTGTTGATATTCCTGGCACTTCGCGACAACTATTGCCTGAGAGGGAGATTGAGTTAACTAAGAGGTATAATTGTGCCGGGATTGCCTGGACTTATAATGAGCCCACGGTGTGGTTTGAGTATACATTAGATTCAGCCAGGCTGGCTAAAGAAAGTGGACTTTATACTGTTTATGTTACCAATGGCTATATCACCCCTGAGGCTTTAGATGCCATAGGTCCTTACCTTGATGCCTGGAGGGTTGATGTTAAGGGCTTTAGCGATGGGTTTTATCGCCAATTAGCTAAAGTCTCTCACTGGCGCGGCATTCTGGATGTGGCCAAGCGTGCTAAAGAAAAATGGGATATGCATGTTGAGGTGGTAACTAATATTATTCCCACTATGAATGATGATGAGGAGCAACTTACTGGCATTGCTACCTGGATTCGAGATGACTTGGGTGAGCTTACTCCGTGGCATGTAACCCGCTTTTATCCTATGCGTAATTTGAATTATCTGCCACCTACCCCGGTATCTACCCTGGAGAAAGCTTACCAGATTGGCAAGAAAGCAGGACTAAAGTTTATTTATCTGGGCAATGTTTCGGGGCATGAGTATGAAAATACAGTTTGCTATTCTTGCGGCAAATTAAATGTTCGCAGAATTGGCTATAATACTCAGGTGGTGGGTCTTGATGGCTCTAGATGTAAGTTTTGTGGCAGTGAGCTCAATTTCAGACCAGGGCTAAAGTAGGGTGTTTAAAAACGTAGCCCAATTTATTGGGCGAGAAAGGCTTGATAAATCCAGCATCTACGAAGGTGATCTTGCCTGATAAATCAGGCAACTACAGGTTGTATCAGCATGATGGAAGGCTAAGAATGAGAGCGGTTAAAAATATACGCTTAAAAGATTATGATTACTCCTCAGACGGGTTTTATTTCATAACAATTTGCACTAATTACCGAAGACCTTATCTGACGGGCGAAGACAAGGAAATAGTTGCCCAATTTATCGAACAATTACCCTACAAGATAAGCGGAGTAAAATTAGATTACTACCAAATAATGCCTTCTCATATTCATCTAATATTGGTTTTGGAAGACTGCCAACTTAAGCTAGCTGAGATTGTTAGAAGGTTGAAAGCGGTAACCACAAAGCAAGTTCGATTTAAGCTATGGCAACCAAATTACTACGAGCATGTGATTAGAGATGATAAAGCGCTGGCAAAGATCCGAGAGTATATTCAAAGCAATCCACTAGTGGAAAGGATATTGTAGTTGCCCAATTTATTGGGCGAGAAAGGCCTGATAAATCAGGCAACTACGAAGATTTGGAGGAAAGGCACATTAGTCCTCTCCCTCGAAAGGAGAGGTTGAGCGAGGGTCGTCTCCCATCGAGGGAGAGGGAAAGGAGAGTCTAGGAAGAGAGTTTATAATGAGCTAACGTTAGGATACTATAATTCTGAGGAGGTGCTTATGACAAAATTTCATCCTGTGGTGAAACTGGCTAAGGAAACGGTGGAGAGCTATATCCGTGAGGGCAAGATACCTCAGGCGAAAGAGCTTACTCCAGAGATGAAGGAACGACTCGGCGTTTTTGTTTCTATTCACAAGCATGGCGAGTTAAGAGGCTGTATTGGTACCTTTGAGCCCACTAAAGATAATATAGCTGAGGAAATCATAACCAATGCCATTAGCTCAGCCACCAGAGACCCTCGTTTTCCACCAATAGCTGCATCTGAGCTGGATGACCTGGAATATAGCGTGGATATTCTTACTAAGCCTGAGCTGGTTAAGGATACAAGCCAGCTTGACCCCAAAAAATATGGGGTGATTGTAGAGAGCGGTTTCAAGCGAGGGCTTTTGCTGCCTGATCTGGAGGGTGTGGACACAAGTGAGAGGCAAATCGAGATTTGCCGACTCAAGGCGGGAATATTGCCTGATGAACCTGTTAAGCTTTACCGCTTCCAGGTGAGGAGATTTAAATAATGGGTCTAGAGATGCCTCTTTTTAACTTACAGCAAAAGGGGGATTCGGCTGGCAATGTGCCTTTAGCGGCCAGGATGCGTCCGCGGAGTTTTGCTGAATTTGTAGGACAGGAGCACCTGGTGGGAGAAGACCGTGTGTTTAGGAAATGCATTGAGGCAGACCAGTTGCCATCAATGATTTCCTGGGGTCCGCCGGGAAGTGGTAAGACAAGTTTAGCTTATATTATTGCGCAGAGCACCAAATCGTGGTTCAGTCCTTTGACTGCTGTTAATGCTGGTGTAGCCGACCTGCGTCGTATCACTAGTGAAGCTAAGCAGAGGCTAAAGTTATCAGGACAGCGAACAATCCTTTTTATCGATGAAATCCACCGCTTTAATAAGGCACAGCAAGATGCTATCCTGCCCTTTGTAGAAAATGGCACGGTAATCCTTATTGGAGCCACTACAGAAAACCCTTCCTTTGAAGTTATATCTCCTCTACTTTCCCGATGTCGGGTTTTTCGATTGAACTTGCTAACTAACGAACAGGTTTGGCTTATTGTGGAGCGGGCTATCAAAGATGGGGAGAGGGGGCTGGGGGAATTGAAAGTAAGCCTGGAGGAGAAAGCTCTTAATCACCTAGTAGTCATGTCCAATGGTGATGCTCGCATAGCTCTTAATGCTCTGGAGATGGCCACCTTTGCCACTTTGCCTGATAGTGATAATCAGCGTCAAATAAGCTTACCCAGCATTGAGGAGGCATTGCAGCATCGAGCCCTGCTTTATGATAAAGGTGGTGACCAGCACTATGAGCTTATTTCGGCGCTGCATAAATCTCTGCGTGGCTCTGACCCTGATGCTGCCTTATACTGGCTGGGGCGCATGGTTGAAAGCGGAGAAGACCCTCTTTATATTGCCCGCCGTCTGGTACGCTTTGCCTGTGAGGATGTGGGCATGGCTGACCCCCAGGCCTTGGTGTTAGCCATAGCCGCCCAGCAGGCAGTCCATTTTATCGGCATGCCTGAAGGCAATCTGGCTTTGGCTGAGGCAGCAGTATATCTGGCTACAGCTCCAAAAAGTAACTCTTTGTACCAGGCTTATTCTGGGGTGCAACAGGATATAGAGCATGGCCGAAATGAACCAGTGCCACTTTGGCTACGTAACCCGGCCACGTTCTTGATGCGACAGATGGGATACGGCCAGGGTTATAAGTATGCTCATGATTACCCAGGGCATTTTGTGGAGCAACAGAATCTGCCATCCTCTCTTCAAGGAAAGAGGTACTATATTCCCAGCGACCAGGGTTATGAGGCGGAAGTCGATGCCAGGCTTAAAGCTTGGTGGGGAAGGAAGAAGGCTGGGACAGATTAACTTGTCCTGCCAGTAACATAAGTATTGCTTGTTCGCAGATTTTAGTTATTTTAACTGGAGGTCCCCCCCGAAAATTCTAAGGGATTTTTTGGTGAAAGAATGAGGGAGCTCCCACGGCGCCTATGGCATATCTTTGGAGGTTTATCTATCCCTGTTGCTGGCTTACTGGTGCCGCAACAAATATTTCTTCCTGCGCTTTGCTCAGCCACCATAGCTTTTCTCGTTTTTGAACTCATCCGGCTCAGGTTTCCACAGATAAACCATCGTTTTCTAACTTGCTTTCATGTTCTACTTCGGGAAAGGGAGGCTGCAACACTTATAGCCAGCGCTTATTTTCTTATTGCTGCTTCTATTGTGTTTATTTTGTGTGATAAGTCCATCGCTGCCATGGCACTAACTTTCGTGGCTGTGGGCGACCCTGTAGCTGGTATGGTGGGTGAAAAGTGGGGGAGACTAAAGGTGAAGGGTAGGAGCTTAGAAGGCAGTTGCGCCTGCTTCTTGGCTTGTGCTGTGGCAGGTGCCATTCTGGCTACTATTACTCAAGTTGCTTTGTGGTTAGTGTAGTTTGGGCTGTGTGTGCCGCCCTGGTGGAATTTCTTTCCTTCCCAGTTAACGATAATTTGACCAGCCCCTTAGTCTCAGCCGGGGTTATGAGCCTGGTCAGGCTGTTATGCTTTTAAGATTGCTGCTAGTGCTCGTGCCCTTTCCCTTGGGCTGGCATAATTATAGCGGCCTTTTGAACGACAAAACCCGATTGCCTATATAGAACATTGGTGCTAGGATGGGACTTTGCCACGGGTAATAACGGCTCTAGGGTGTTTAAAAACGTAGTGCGAGGCTTTAGCCTCGTGCACGACCCTGAAGGGCCGCACTACGAGAATCCGGATGAGGCAAAATTAAACGGCCTGAGCTCTGGTAGGAAGAAAATGAAATTATTACAGCTAGCCCTGGAGAGGCAGAATTACAACCTGGCAGCGCATGTCCTCGTCTACGGGCTGATAAAGGCAAAAGTAGATAGATACCCCAGGAATCCACAGAATTCTCGGAGACCCCGTGGTTGTCATGGCAATAAAAGTAGCAAAGAGTAGGGGAAAAAGTAACCGGCGGGGATTCTACAGCCGAGTACTCGATGAGGCAGAAAGGGTTGAGCTTGAGGAGGCTTTGCAGATTGAGGGAGTTGACGAGGAGATTGCGCTGCTGCGTATCAAGCTCAGAGAACTTGCGGAAAGCCAGCCAGAGAGAATTGACTTGCACCTAAAGGCGGCTGAGACTATAGCCAGGTTGGTGAAAACCAGGTATCAAATTAGCAAAGAGCAGAAGAAGTCCCTTAAAGAGGCTATTGCTAAGGTGCTCACTGAGGTGGCTGTCCCATTAGGGATAGGGGTAGGAATTAAAGTAGCGGGTAGAAGGTAGTAATTACACGCTAGACGCTAAGACAATGAAGCTCAGACCATACCAGCAAGAAGTAGCCAGGGCGGTAGTGGATAGCGTTCGTAACAACAAAGGGTTGACTTTCTCTGTGGAGATAGCCCGCCAGGGAGGCAAGAACGAGCTATCGGCCCACCTGGAAGTTTTGTTGCTAACACTTCATATGGCTAAGGGTGGCAGCCTCGTTAAGTGCTCACCAACCTTCAAGCCACAGACCATTATCTCCATGCAAAGGCTAAAGGAAAGGCTGGACGAGTTCGGCTTTGATGGCCTCTACCATACCGAGATGGGCTATATCATCGCCCTGGGGAGTGCCAGAGAGATATTCCTATCAGCAGAGGAGTCATCTTCGGTGGTGGGGCACACTGCCGATATCCTGTTGGAGATAGATGAATCCCAAGATGTCAGTAAGGAGAAATACAGCAAAGAGTTCAGACCTATGGGGTCATCTACTAATGTCACCACAGTTCATTATGGCACAACCTGGGACGATGCTACACTGCTTGAGGAGATAAAGCAGACCAACCTTGAGTTAGAAAAGAAGAATGGCATCAAGAGGCATTTCAGATATGACTGGCAGGAAATTGCCAAATACAACGATGCCTATAGGAAGTATGTTGAGGCTGAGAAAGTCAGGCTGGGGGAGGCTCACCCCTTATTCAGGACTCAATATGCCTTATTGCCCCTCAGTGGCGGAGGCGGTTTCCTATCCAGGCAGCAAATAGTTTTAATGCAGGGAACGCACCAAAGATTATCCTATCCTGAAGGTAAGAAAGTCTATATTGCCGGCATAGACCTGGCAGGAGAACATGAGCCGGATAGAGCAACAGCGCTAACGTCGGCCAAGCCAAAGCTAGACTCAACCGTTATCACTATTGCAGCGTGTAGCGAACAGCGTGTAGCGTGTAACGGCTATCCTCTAGGCGCTACTTACTACCCACTAGTCAGGGTAGTGGAGCATTATCAATGGACGGGTATCCCCCACAGTCAGCTATATCCTCAAATGGTGGACATTCTCAAAAAGTGGAAATGCAGAAGAGTAGTAGTGGACGCCACCGGTATCGGCCAACCAGTAGCTAGTTTTCTAAGGGCGCAGTTAGGTTCTAAAGTTATCCCTTTCAATTTCACCCGAAAGAGCAAGTCTGATATGGGCTTTGAGCTATTGTCATTCGTCAACAGTGGTAGGATAAAGCTGTATAAGCAGGATGGCTCACAAGAGTATAAGGAGCTCATGTTTCAACTGGAGAGAGCCAAAGCACAATACCGCCCTAACCAGACAGTCAATTTCTATGTTGACCCCTCAGAAGGGCATGATGATTTTCTAATGAGCCTGGCGCTGCTTGTTATTGGAGCCAGAGACTTTAAGCCACGTCAAGCCAAGGGTTTGCTTATCACAAGGTAGGCAATTCCCTGCCCAGCTCGGATAGCGCCTGGATTCTCTTGTGTGTTTCCTCTATCTGTTCTTTATGTTCGTGCCCATACTGGACAGCTTTCTCGTAAAACTCTTTTATCTTAGGCACAAAAGAAAGCCCGGATAATATCAAAGTAACATCAATAAAATGTTTTTCCCCCGGGAAGTCGCCACCTCGGATCACAGCACTGGGTGCTATCTCTTTGATATACTCGCTAATGCTCTTGACCATATCCATATTCATCTCACTGGACGGGCCAGCTATGATATACACAGCGTTGGCGGCATCCTTAGGGCTACAGGTAATGGAAAGGTCAGATATGGTAGCATCTAGGGCTTGTGAACCCCTAAAGCTTTCCACAGCCTTGTCACGGAAATGTTTCTTTCTTATCTCCCAAGGAAAGCGAAATGCCGGAAGCTCGGTCCTGCCAATGCCAATAGTCGTCCAGCCTTCTAAGCAGGCAATCAAATCCCCGGCATCTATTGTCCTGGCACCCACATACTTACGCTTGGTCACTTCACCAGCGCACATTAAGTCATAGAAAGGCTCAGCAATCTGCCGATTTATCTTTTCCATGTTGTTAACCAGGCTGGCATCCTTTCTAACATATCTCTGGTTATCGGCCAGAAAAACGGCATCCACTATGTCATAGGTGGATTTAAGGCAGGTAGCCGTGTTATACACGCTCCTGGTCTCACTGCTTATTTCATGCTCAAATGGCAGGACAACAAGGGCATAAATTGGCTTGTTGAAGTACCTTTCCCTGAGCATATGGGTAATCACGGGCAAGGCTCCTGAGCCAGTGCCACCGGCAGCTCCAGCGATGAGCAGAAAAGCATGTGTTTCGTAAAATCTTGGTTCTGCTTTTATGGCATCCATCACCTTATCGCCATCTTCTCTAGCCAACTGGGCACCCAGCTCGTTTATCTTGCCCACTCCATGCCCCAATGTCTGCCGCAAGCCAAGTAGTATACGGTGCAGATAATCTTTTTTGATAAACTGCAACCCGGTTAAATCCGCCTGGTCGGTGTTTACAGCCACGATAGCAGGGACTATGGTGGCCTTGCGTTCAGCGTATGCCTTAAGATTAAGCCTGGAGAAATGGTCGGCAATACGACAACCACATTGTCCTAATCCAATAACTGTTAGTTTCATTTTTTAGTCCTCCCTATTTAATCTATTTTACATAAATTCTCTTGTCATTGCGAACGAAGTGAAGCAATCTAGGTGGCAGGGCATTCTTTGAGATTGCTTCGTCACTGTCGCTCCTCGCAATGACAAGGAAGTGGCCATCTCTCTAAAGTATTTATCTTCAGTCATAACCCGCCCTCCTTTTGAAGGCGAAGAGATAAACCAGAACGCCAATGAGCACTGCTAGTAGAGCAGCAATGGCAATAAGTGCCCAAAAAGGCAAGATTCCAGACTTAAAGGAGTAGAGGGCACTCCAACCGCTATCATTCTGAGCTCCATCTATGGCTTTCACCCTCCAATAATAGGTGCCGTAAGGTAAAGCCTCTTCCTCTGTTAAGGTGTAACTGGTCTCGCTTAGTCCTGTTTTGGATACTATAACCTGAGTGAAAGCGGCGCTGGTTCCTATTTGCAAATTATAGCTAATCCCGCTCTCATCTGTCACTGCTGACCAGGTAAATGTAGGGGTAAATTCTCTACCCACGAAGCCAACCCTTTCTCCAGTGGCAGGTGAGCTAAGCGTGGGCACAGGCGGTGCTTTTGATTCCATAGTGAATTCGGCGCTAAGTGTAGCGGAGTCATAAGTAGCCTTTATCGTCTGCTTCCCATGCATTCCCTTGGCTTCAAAACTGATACCTGAGAAGCTGCCATTGCTATCGGTGGTTTTGCTGCCCTGGGTCACTCCATCGTAAGTGATAGTTACTGGTTTATCCTTGAGAAAGCCGCTCCCCCTGACGCTCAGAGTAGTGCCCACATACCCTTCGGTGGGAGTCAGCACTAAACTTGGCACTACCTCAAATTCCGCCTCCTCAACATCCTTTTTCTTGGTTTTCTTTCCTTCAGCCGTCACATCGTATTTGCCCATGGCAGCCTCGGGCACCTCAAAAGTTTCCTCCCAAATGCCATCCTCATCAGCCTCAATATCCTTGGCTACTACATCGCCATCGAACAGTATCTCAATATCCTTCTCATCCTCCTCAAATCCGCTGCCTGTCACCGTTACAGTGTCGCCAGGAGAACCTTCCTCAGTATCCAGGCTTATACCTGGCTCCACAGTGAAGGTAGCCTCCTCAACATCTTCCTCATCGGTATCGGCACCTTCAGCAGATACATCATGGTCTCCTTTGCTGGCGGTAGGCACGAGGAAAGTTCCTTCCCAGGTGCCATAATCATCAGCATCGAATTCTTCCTCGGATACCACGTCGCCATCGAACAGTATCTCGATATCCTCTTCGTCTTCACCAAAGCCGGTGCCTTTTACCTTGACCTCGATTCCCATTGAGCCTTTGGCATCATCCGGGTCGTCTATATCCTTACCGGCTATTTCGATTACTTCTACTTTTGGCTCTACCGTGAAGTCTTTCCAGTATTCTTTATCATCTTCAATATCATCATCGTCATCAACATCATCACCCAGGTCTTTATCGCAAATTGCGATCTTGTGTTTTCCACTGCAGCTCTCCGGGATTTCGAATTTTGCTGTGTCGTAGTCGTATCCGTCCTCGGGAATGCTATCAAAGTCAAAATCATCATCATCCAGTACCTCTACCCAGTCGTCAGTATCTAGTTGGTAGTAGACCCAGTAATCATCACGAGCACTGGATGAGCCTGTGATGTATACTTCCTCTCCCACAGTGCCCTTGCTTGGGTGTAATGACATGCTGGAGATGCCGGCGGCTTGAACTGGAGTTGCCATCATGGGAATTGCCATAAGGCAGATAGCTAGAGCGATAACCAGTCGAGATAATAACTTCATTTAATAACCCTCCTATTTAACTTTTCTTTCCTAAGTGATTCCTTATTATCCATTCAGCGAAGCTAAATCTTACTCTCCCGGCATTCCTTTGTCATTCTGAGCCAAAGGCGAAGAATCTGCGAGACCCTTCGCTGCGCTCAGGGTGACAGAAGGGGTTGTCATTGCGAGCCCTTTCCTCTATGTCATTGCGAGCCGAAGGCGTGGCAATCTCAAGCCCTTCCGTGAGATTGCTGTGTCGAATTCCCTCGCTGCGTTCATAAAATTTCGTAGTGCGATCCCTTAGGGTCGTGCCCTTTTACATTTGCAATCCTGCACCAGGTTAGAGCCTTGCACTACATTTTTAACCCTCTTCTATTATAAACGAAACCACCACCAAAAAGTAAATGGGCAAAGAAAAGCATCGCTTAATAAAAATGTAAAAGCCATTGTAGCAGTTTAATACTTTGCTGGCAAGCAATCGAGGGTTGATTGATCACTTGGTAATGCTGAGGTCGGGGACAAGCCCCGACCCTACGAGATTGCTTTGTGGCTATACGCCCCTCGCAATGACATGGGAAACGGACGGGGTTCTTTGTCGTTGCGAGCCCTTCGCTTCCTGTCATTGCGAACGAAGTGAAGCAATCTCGTAGCGCTCAGGACAGGCTCCGCGTGGCAATCTCACTTCGTAGTGGCGGGGTTCATCCCCGCCTCAGGAGGGGGACAAAACAAGTGACCGGTTGATTGAATCGCTCCACAGTGCTAAATTATACCTCCAGCCCCTGTAGCTCAGAGGATAGAGCGCTGGCCTCCGGAGCCAGGCGCAAGGGTTCGAGTCCCTTCAGGGGCGGTTAATTACGTCAAAGGAGGTTTTTATTTTATGGCTGAAATTCTTGAGGTGAGGTGGCATGGCAGGGGAGGTATGGGAGTGGTGACTGCGGCTGAATTAGCCGCCCGCGCAGCTATAGAAGAGGGGAAGTATGCTCAGTCATTCCCCAGCTTTGGGCCTGAAAGGAGAGGAGTACCAGTT